>DATDRD010000407.1:0-11411 GCA_035291925.1 Anaerolineales bacterium | reverse complement strand
GAATAAAGTTATTCTACCGTCTGGGAAAGGGGATGTCAACGAACCAGGAAAATCCGGCAGCAACAAGTGTATAATGAATTGGGAAAGTTATCGATGATCGAGGATTTATGACGAAACGTCGCATCCCTCTTGTCCTGAATTGTTTCATCCTGGTTGCATTGATTCTCGCATCCTGCACTGGTTTGCCGGGACTTTCAACTCCCACACCGGCCATCCCAACCCCCACATCCTTTCAACAGTCATTGCCTCCCGCGCTCGTGGAAACAGATCCGCCGCCTGGGAGCGTGCTCGGTCATCGATCTCCCATCACGTTTTATTTCAACCAGGCGATGAACAAATCGTCCGTGGAATCCGCGTTTCAGGGATTGCCCGCCGGGACGTTCACCTGGAACGATGAAGCGACGGTCACATTCACTCCCACGCAGCCCTATCCGCCAAACACAACATTGAAGTTCACCGTCGCCAGTTCCATTCAATCGGCGAATGGATTTGGGATCGCCGAGCCCATCGAACTTTCATTCACAGTTGCAGATTATCTGCGCGTCACAAACCTATTGCCCAAGGCAGATGCAACCGATGTAAACGTTGACGCGGCAATCGTCGCTTCGTTCAATCAACCTGTCGTTCCTCTCGGAGCAGACTCCTCCTCCCTGCCTTCTGCGTTCAGTATTCTTCCTTCTGTATCGGGCAACGGCGAGTGGATCAACACCAGCACGTACATCCTTTACCCTGAACCGTCCATGGCGGGGGGAACAGAATACACCGTCAGTGTGAATCAAAGTTTGAAAACAATGACAGGCGTAGGCGTGGAAGGAACCGAAGCAGGTTCATGGAAATTCGTCACCTCGAGGCCGCGCGTCGTGGAGCTGAACCCGACGTCCGAAAAAGACCCGGTCGCTCTCGATGCCGAGATCAGGTTGACCTTCAACCAGCCAATGGACACGGAGAGTGTGCAGTCGAATTTCCTGTTGAGCGGCACTGACGGACCTGTCAGCGGGACGTTTACGTGGAACAATGAGGCGACAGAATTAACGTTCAAGCCGGACAGACTCTTGTCTCGGAATGTGGGCTACTTATTGAATGTGAACGCGGACGCCCAATCGCGCAGCGGCACGCCTCTCGGCGAGGATTATGGCGCGAGGTTGAACACGATGGGCGATTTCGCCATAGTGCGGACCGAAACAACAAATTACGGCTTGACAACCGTTTACTTCACTGCGCCCTTCCCCGACGGCGATTACGGAAAATTTGTGACCGTAACGCCAGCCGTGGATAATTTGAATGTGGAAGTTTATCAGGGTGAATGGGCTCTTTACCTGCAGGGAGCATTCATACCCGAGACCGATTATGTCGTCGAACTGGCAGGGAGCATGAAAGACCAGTGGGGGCAGCCGCTTGGCGACCCGGTCATTTTGAACGTTCGCACGCCGCCCATACCGCCCCGGTTGAATCTGCGTTTCTTCGGATCAAACACCTTGTTTGTGCGTCCCGACGAACCTGTATTGTATGCGAACGCGGTGAACATAAAAACCACCGATGTGACGGTCGCGCCTTTGCCCCTGCAGGATTTTTTCACGCTGCAAACCTCGCTCGAGACTCAACAGGCATACGCCCCCATAAACCCAGCGACAGTTCCGCACTCGTTCGACCTCCCGCCGAGTCAGGAGCAGGAGGTGAAGTTGAACCTCACGCAACAAAACAATCAATTGCCCGTCGGTTTGTATTATGTTGCCTTCTCGTCGCCGCAACTCAATGAAAACGCAAACAGAGTCTATTTTGTCGCCTCGAGCCATGTGAATCTCACGTTCAAACTCGGCGCCACGGAGGCGCTCGTGTGGGCAGTGGATCTGCCTTCCCAGACGCCGATCCCCGACGCGCCGGTAACGCTCTACGATGACCACGGGAAGATCATCGCTTCAGGGCGAACGAATGAGAACGGACTATGGCAAGGCGCGATCAACCGGCTTGCAAACCGCGGAAACGGAAAACTCAACATGCCGGTTGTGAGGGAAAGTTATGGAGGCGGTGGCGGCGTGCCAGGCCAGGCATACGCCATGCTCGGCGCTCCCGGCGATGAGAACTTTGCGCTGGCAATCGACGTATGGAGCACGAGCCTGGGATATGCAAGAGTCACCCCGCCTCATACCGAAATCTATTTTTATACAGACCGCCCGATCTATCGCCCCGGGCAAACGGTATATTTCCGCGGCGCGGCGCGGCAGGCGTTCAACGGACGATATGAATTGCCTTCCATCAACTCCGTTCCCTTTTCCATCCTCGATTGGAACGGGACAGAACTCCTCAGCCTTGACCTTCCGCTCTCTCCGTATGGCACGTTCAACGGTGAATATAGGCTGGCGGATGATGCCGCGCCGGGTTATTACTCTTTCAGGAATGACACGCTTGGTTTCTATGCCGGTTTTCAAGTGGCGGAATATCGCAAGCCGGAGATCAATTTGAATGCGGGTTTCGACTCTGGTGAAATCAAGTTTGGCGATCCGGCAACAGCTAGCGTCGACGCGCGCTACTACTTCGACGCGCCCGCGGGCGATGTGGAGGTCATGTGGAGGACTTACACACAACCCGATTATTTTTACCTGCCGGGGTATCAAACGGGAGTATTCGACGATTCATGGCTGGGCGGAAGCGGACTTCGCTTTGGGGAATTTTTCGAAGAGGGGTCGGGTCGGACCAACCCGCAGGGGATCCTGTCCATTGAGTTGCCAGCCGTCCCTGAGTCCGATTCGCCGCAACTCGTCACGCTGGAAGTGACCGCGGCGGATGAATCGGGTCTGCCCGTGAGCGCGCGGACGGAGATGCGCGTCCATCCCGCGGATTTTTATATCGGCTTGCGCCCCGATCATTGGGTCAGCATAGCGAAATCGGCAATTGGGTTTGATGTGTTTACAGCCGATTGGGATGGAAATGCCTCCAGCGATAAAACGCTCACGGCGGAATTCAAACAGGTGCGCTGGGAAAAAGAGACGGATGAAAACGGCAATATGAGATATGCGCCGATCTATACCCTGGTAAGCAGCAGCAATCTCGTGACAGGGCCGGATGGGCGCGCCCGCCTTTCATTTACCCCGCCGACTGCAGGGACCTACATGCTGGATGTTTCGGGTCCTTCGTCAGGCTCAGGACAGGCGCGCACTCAAATCCTCATCTGGGTCGGCGGCGCGGGGACTGCCGCATGGCCCAGTCTAACGGATCAAAGAGTTCCGCTCACTGCGGATAAAGATTCGTATAATTCAGGCGACACTGCGAAAATTTTCATCCCAAACCCATTCCCGACCAATTCGCTCGCGCTCGTGTCGGTGGAACGCGGCGTGATCTTCCAGGCAGAAGTGATCACCCTGACGGGAAGCGGCAGTCAATATTCCCTGCCGCTGACCGATGGCTCAGCGCCGAATGTGTATGTGAGTGCGACCGTACTGGGGCAGGGCAATGAGTTCAGGTACGGGCGCGTGAATATTCCCGTCGCGCCCGACGCGCAGGAATTGAATGTGCAGGTGACATCGAACCCGGCACAGGCAGGACCGCGCGATAACGTCACCTTCGATGTAGCTGTGACGGACAATAAGGGTCAACCTGTTGAAGGAGAATTTTCACTATCCATGGTTGATCTTGCCGTGCTCGCGCTTGCCGACCCCAACTCAGAAGACATCTTCCCCGCGTACTACAGCAACCAGCCGCCCGGCATTCAAACGGGCATCTCGCTCGCGGCATACAGCGGAGGAACCGGCGTCGGGGTCGGCGGAGGCGGCGGAGGGGAAGGCGAAGGTCCGCCAGTCCTCCGCGAAGAATTCCCTGACACCGCGTATTGGAATCCCTCGCTCATCACCAACTCCGAAGGGCGCGGGCAGGTGACGATGACCCTGCCTGATTCGCTCACCACGTGGCACGTGGATGTGCGCGGACTCACGGTGGACACAAAAGTCGGTCAAGCCGAAACGCAAATCGTCTCGACCAAACCGCTGCTCGTCCGCCCGGTGACGCCGAGGTTTTTGGTCAGCGGAGATCACGTGTTGATGGCGGCGATCATCAACAACAACACGCCGAACCGATTGACCGTGAGCGTGAATTTACAATCCGAAGGCTTCGTGCTGGACGAGCCCGACAAGGCGACCCAAAAGGTTGACGTTCCCGCGAATGGACGCGCCCGCGTCGAATGGTGGGGCGCGGCGGGATCCGCCGAATCAGCCGACCTGATATTTTCCGCGACCGCTACAGGCGAACCAAAATTGCAGGATTCGACGCGTCCCGTTTGGGGATTATTGCCCATCATTCAATATTCATCGCCGCAGGCGTTCGTCACAGGCGGCGTCTTACGCGGCGCGGCGACTCAACAGGAGGTCATCTCTCTCCCGCGCACGTTCACGCCAAACGGCGGTGGTTTGGACGTGGAGTTAAGCCCCTCGCTGGCTGGCAGTCTGTTGTCCGGGTTGGAGGCGATGGAAGTCCCCGATTCCGGCATGAGCGCGGAGGCGATCCTCTCGTACTTCCTGCCGAATCTTGAAGTCTATCGCGCCCTCAACGGCGCAGGCTTGAACGATCCTGAATTGACCGAACGCGTCACGTCGAACGTCGCCGCGAGCGTCAGCAGACTCCTGAGTTTGCAGAACGAGGATGGCGGCTGGAACTGGTGGGGCAAGGCTTTGCCCTCCGGCGGCAGGGGAGGAGGGGGCTCGGACCCGTCGAACTTCATCCGGTTGTCTTACGTGCAAAACGAGAACGGCGGATCGAACTGGTGGGGCAAGGTTCCGTCGTTTGGTGGAGGCGGAGGAGGAGGATCAGACCCGTATATTTCCGCGTATGTGTTCTTCGGCTTGTTGCGCGCCCGCGCAGTCGGTATGAGTGTGAACGACGACGCGCTCCAGCGCGCCGGCACTTATTTGAGCGGGCTGAAAGCGGAGATCACGAACGACACGCCCGGCGCAAAACTGGATGAGATCACGTTCATTCAATTTGTGCTCTCGCAGGCGAATACCTTCAATGAAGCGACGATCAGAAGCCTCATCGAGGCGCGCGACCGGATGAGTCCCTCCAGCAAGGCATTGCTGGCATATGTTCTCGATGATGCCAACCCTGCCGATGCGCGCGTGCATGATTTGATCTCGAATCTCGAATCCTCCGCCGTTCTCAGCGCATCTGGCGCGCATTGGGAAACGCCGGATGAGAACATCCTCACCAGAGGCTCGCCCATCTACACAACATCCCTGGTCGTGTATGTGCTCGCGCAGCTCGACTCTGCGAACCAGGTCGTGTTCAACGCCGTGCGTTATCTTGCCGCGCATAGAAACGCGGCAGGCTTGTGGGGCATCGGTCACGATAACGCCTGGGTGATGATGGCGCTCAACGAAGCCATGCTCGGTTTTGGCGACCTTAACCCTGATTTCACGTTCAACGCCAGCCTCAACGAGGGTCAACTGGCGAGCGGGGATGTGACGGGCAACCAGGTGCTCGCGCCTGTGGATGCGCACGTGCCGCTCGAATTTCTCTCCCCGAACTTGCCGAATTTACTGACCATCCACCGCGAAGACGGACTCGGACGGCTTTACTACCGCGCCGTCCTGCAGGTCAATCGCCCTGTGCAGGACGTCAAGCCGTTGGATGCGGGCATGCGGATCGAACGCGTTTATGTGGATGGCGACTGCCGCGCCCTGTCACTTCGACCGGCTCAACGCCCGGCGCGAAATTGCCCGCCTCTTTCCTCGTTTCAATTTGCCCCCGATAAACAACTGATCGCGCAACTGACGCTCGTCCTCCCCCACGACTCGTACTACGTGATGGTCGAAGACTTCATCCCCGCCGGCACGGAAATTTTGAATCGCGCGCTCAAAACCAGCCAGCAAGGGATCGAGTCAACCGAAGTGCAGGTCCAGTTCGACGAGACAGATCCCTTTGCAGACGGCTGGGGCTGGTGGCTCTTCCACGAACCGCAAATCCGCGACGAGGGTATCCTGTTTACTGCTGATTATCTCCCTGCGGGAACCTATGTGCTGACATACACCCTCATCCCATTGCAGGCGGGTGAATACCGTGTGTTACCGGCTCACGCCTGGGAATCCTTCTTCCCCGAAGTGCAGGGAACAAGCGCGGGCGCGGTGTTTGAGATAAAACCGTAAAATTATCACTGATTGAGTAGACTCGGCAATCGTGTGGTTTCGATAAACATCTAGCTTTTACAATCAGGCTTATTTCAGATGAGTTACCTATTGTGATGAAAAACAGACTCTCCCCAAAAACAGCTTCGATCCTTTTGTTCATTCTTGTATTCAGTTTGTTGTTCTTGGGATTCTATCGAAATCAATGGCAAATGGTTCGCCAGAAGAAATTTAGTCTATTTCAAAAGGATGTCGAAGGCTACGTTATTGCGAGAATGGTGCTGACGCGACAAAGTGGATTATTTTCCAATGGCGGGCTCCTCGGGTGGGGAGACGTTATCCCTGAAGATGTGAATGAGGCAGACTATCAAAATCAATATGATACCTATCTGCATGGCTTGTCCTTCCAGACTTATTGGCCCAAAAAATCCCATCCAGGATTCCAAGGCCTTTTTTTCAGTATATTGGATCGTATCAGCCCGTTTTCTCCATCCAATAACCTCAGACTGTTTCGAATGTTTGCATCCGGTCTATTCGCAGCAACACTGGCAGGTTTGGTTCTCTGGTTTTATCAAGATCTTGGCTGGCTGTCAGCTTTTTTTGTCTTCGCATCGATCCTTTTGTCGCAATGGATGACTTTATTCGGACGTAGCCTTTTTTTCGTCTCTGGTTTTTTTTATCTCCCCATGCTAGTTCTGTTGTTACGTTTACAGAGAGAAAAAAGGGGAAACCAACTCTCATACCAGCAACTCTTCTGGCTGGTTTTTTCATATGTTTTGTTGAAATGCATGTTCAATGGTTATGACTTCATATTGCCAACTTTGGGAATGGTGGCAACTCCAATAGTGTTTTATGGGATCTTGGACAAATGGAACAAAGATAAATTCATTACGAGATCCATCACTGTCATCCTCGCAGCCTTGATCGCGATTCTCATCAGCCTTATCATTTTATCTTTTCAAATTATGTATGTTTCGGAAAGTCCTCAAGATGGGATTAATTATGTTATTGAGACCAGTATTAGAAGAACCTTTGGCAACGACCCCAGTCTGCTATCCATTGATGAAAATGCTTCCAATGCAAGCCTATGGTCGATTCTAAAAATCTATTTATCAGAATATTATTTCAATAAATTCCATATACCGTATTTTGCCATAATAATCATTTTTGCGATTGTATCTGCGATTTATTTAGTATCTAACAGATTAAGGCCTGGCGCCCCAGAAAGAACACCAAAAGGCCTTTCTTTAATAGCCACAACTTGGTTTTCGCTTCTCTCTCCCCTTAGTTGGTATACTATTTTCAAGTCCCTTGCCTACTACCATACTCATATGAACTTTCTCCCTTGGCATATGCCTTTTACAATCTTCGGTTTTGGCATGTGTGGATATGTAATTGAAGCATTATTCCGTCATCGAAAACACATCTGAGCGTGCATCGTCTTAATGCCTCACCATTCCCCACATCGCCAGCGCGCCAAAGATCAAGACCACTATCGCCGCGCCGATAATCACTGCGCGCGCGGGGCGTTTATCCACTAGATGATAGGCAGACTGGATACCCTCAATCTCCCACAACGGCCCGGCAAACGAGGTAAACACCAACCCGCCAAGCAGGCCGCCGATATGCCCCCAGTTGTCGATTCCGGGTAAAGAGCCTATGATGAATAGATTGATCGCCGCAATAAAAATTATGTTTCCGATCGCGCTCCGAAACCGTCCCGCGAACACTTTGCGGTTCTGGATCAGGAACACTGCTTCAGCACCGAGCAGACCAAAGATCGCAGTGGATGCGCCCACCGAGTATCCGCTGGAGAACAGGAACGAGACAACGTTTCCGGTAAACGCGCCGACCAAATAAAGCAGTAGGAATCGTCCGTGCCCGAAGTGACGTTCGAGTCCGGTCCCGAATGAAAGCAGGGCATACATATTGAACGCGATATGTGGGAACGATCCGTGCAATAATGCGGGCGTGAGAAAACGCCACAATTCGCCCGCGAGAATGGCTTCATTGATACGCGCGCCGTAAAATTCAAGCCAGTCGATATTTGTAAAAGTAGTGGGATAGCCCCAAATCAAGGGACTAACGCGTTGCAAAAAATAGAAAAAGACTGTAATGCCGATGATCGAATACGTCACGTAGGGAGCCGATTGAGGTAAAGAAACGCGCACGGCCTGTGGAGCGGGGGCAGGCTGCGGCGGGTCAGAGGCGGGCGGATAGTTGTTCACAATGTCACCTTTCGGGGTTTCACGCGGTGATGTTCCGCATCGATGATCGCACGGATAATATCCACCGTTTCGTCCAGTTGGAAATCGTAGTTCACAACCACATAATCGAACGCATCCACGCGCTTGAGTTCCTTGCGCGCCGTGGCGATGCGAATGGCAAGTGAATCGACAGTTTCGGTCTTGCGCGTTTCAAGGCGGTGCACCAATTCCTCTTCACTATCCGTTGTAAGAAAGATCATCAAAGCCTCGGGCGCCATCCTGCGCACCGTTTCTGCGCCCTGCACGTCGATGCGCATGATCACATCCATGCCGCTCGCAAGCGCCTCCCGCACCTGCTGTTTCGGAATGCCCTTGTAATCGCCGTATACGATGGCGTGCTCGATCAACTCATCTTCATTGATCATGCGCGCGAACTCCTCCTTTGAAACGAACCAGTAGTCTCTGCCATGCACCTCATTGGCACGCTTCGGTCGCGTGGTGGCAGTCACAACAAAATGGAATGGCAGGCCGCGTTCCTTCATGCGCTGCATCACGGTATCTTTCCCTGCGCCGGAGGGCCCCGAGATGACGATGAGCAGCGGCTGCGGATGATGAACGTTGAATTCGGAATGAGGGGAGGGGAACATGCACGAATTTTACCAGAGGGATTAACATAACGCTTCTCTCCACGACTGAGCCTGATTCCGTTAGAATAGGGATATGCCTACCTATGACTTTATCTGCAACAACTGCAACCAGCGCTTTGACGTGTTCATGACGTTCAGCGAATATGGCAAGAAGCCTGTCCTGTGTTCGCATTGCAACAGCAAAAATGTCCGCAGACGCATGACGAAAGTCCGCATTGCCAAATCTGAGGAGACCCGCATGGACAGCATGGCGGATGACTTCTCCAGCTTTGAAGGTCTCGAAGATGACCCAAAGGCGATGGGTCGAATGATGCGCAAGATGGGCAAGGAAATGGGAGAGGAGCTGCCGCCCGAGTTTGACGAAGTCGTGAATCGACTCGAATCAGGTCAAAGCCCCGAAGAGATCGAGTCCGCACTGCCCGATCTGGGAAATGATATGGGCGGCGGAGATGAAGATTGACGGCAATACTTCTATTTCAACATCTTCTCCATCGTCTCGCGGTGTTCGGCAAAATGTTCGGTGCTGTCACTCAGTACCCACAGCAGAAGAGGACGCTTCTCAGGGTCATCCGCGTGACGCGGTTTTAGCAAATCCTCAAATGGCGTGGAATCCAGCTTTTTGATCAATTGCTCATAGACTTGCTTTAGTTCGTCCAGCACATCCTGAGTGGAACGATCGCGATTTCGTTCAAACAAGACAGGGTTGATGACTTCCATGTCCCAATCCTTTGTCACCTCTTCAGAGACTCTCATCACTTCATGCCGCGGGCGGCAATCCATGTGATAACCCATCATCGCGTTCATCCATTCGGTGAGATGAGCGAGATTATCCCTGGGTGACCAGCCACCCTCATCGGGTGTGGTCAGCTTGTTCGCTCCTTCGAGCTTTGCAACGACATCCATGAGCAATTTCCACTCACGCCTGATTGCGGACATCAATTCATTTTTATTTTCCGGGATCCATTGTTCTTCAGCCATCGGAAATCTCCTATATCCTATCGGACGACCAGTTTTCCTTCTTCCAGCTTCTCTTTTTCCTGATCTTTACGCAAGATCCATGCCTCAGCGCGAACAAGAGAGGTCTTCTTCCCATCAACCTTCACATACGCGCCATCGCTCAACATGATAACAGGGTTATCATGGAAAAGATGATAATCCGACAGCCAGTCATCGTGAGCCGCCTGTCCATATGTGTCCTGCGCATAATGTGCGAAGAAGATGTAAACCACCTGCGCGCGCCGGATGATGGATTCCATTTCGGGCAGCTCCATTTGCTCGGTGTCGATCAGTTCGACGCGCGCCAGACCGTCAAACGCGCGCACGGTGTAATCAAGCCAGTGATTGACGTTCAACGAAGCTTGCGGCATGAACGCAATGGTCGCATCCGATTTGCCGGAAAGATAGGGTTGGCTTGCTTCAGCGATATAGCGGAGGTCGTTTTCGCCGGGTGTGGAGAAAAGATGGAGATGCATTTAGAGCGTCAGCACGATTGGCTCGTTCCTGGTAATGATGATCGTATGCTCGAACTGCGCGGCAATCGTATTGTCCGACGTGCGCAAAGACCAGTGATCGCGTTCTTGAACGACGCGGCCCGTGCCTGTGGTTAGAAACGGCTCGATTGCCAGGACCAGGCCTTCGTTGAGAATGCGGCGGTCATTCGGATCATAGTAATTCAGGATTTCCTTGGGTTCTTCATGCAGTTTGCGTCCAATGCCGTGACCCGTCAGATCATAAATGACGTTGTAGCCGCGCTTGCCCGCTTCCTGCTGGACCGTCCGCCCGATCCCGTTCAATGGATTTCCCGCCTTCGCCGCGCGCAGGGCTTTCGTCAACGCGGCTTTGGTCGCATCGAGCAACCTTTCCAGACTGCGTTCACGCTTCGAGACGATCAGCGACGCGCCCGTATCGGCGTAATAGCCGTCGAGCTCGGCGGAAACGTCAATGTGGATCAGTTCGCCCTCGCGCAGGTTATATTCATTCGGAATCCCATGTGCAATGACAGGCGAAACGCTGATGCACGTGGCGCCAGGGAACTTGTACATCCTCTGCGGAGCAGACTGGGCGCCTTCGGCTTCCAGAAACGCGCGGCCAATCTCATCGAGCTCGCGCGTGGTCATCCCCGCGCGGGTCTCTCCCATCATCTTGCGCAGGGTTTCCGCGCAGATGCGGCCAATGGTCTTGAGACGTTGGATATCGATTGCGGATTCAGCGGTCATGGATTGATTGTAACGCAAAGTCCCGGCACAACAAACGCTCGTGCGTACGAACCAGGAAATGATATCAGGCGGAACAAAAAAAATCTCCCCAAGCTTTCGGGGAGAATTATCTATCAGCACGGGATGCGGCCTAATAACGCTTGTTGCCGCCGCGTTGAGGCGCACGACGCGAATGACCACTGCCGCGGTTTGTAAAGCCGCCACGTTCTTCACGCGGACGGGCAATGCTGACGC
>DATDRD010000406.1:0-2739 GCA_035291925.1 Anaerolineales bacterium | reverse complement strand
CCGCCGCGAGCGCATTCGAGGGACTGCAAGTGGGCATATTGGGCGCGTCGTTCATCGCAGTGCTGATCCTGTTCAGCGTGCCGGTCACCCTGCTGGGGACGATCTCTCCCTTCGCGATCCGTTTAAGTGTCCACGATACAGCCCGCGCCGGACAAGTCTCCGGTCAGATTTACGCAATTTCAACGCTGGGTTCCTTCATCGGGACGTTTCTTCCAACGTTAGTCACCATCCCTGCCATCGGAACAAAAAATACCTTTCTCCTATTCAGTCTTTTACTGTTGTTTGTTGCACTTGCCGGGTTGGGAAAATTCGCCAGCAGACGCGACATGCTCAAACACATGTGGATGCCTGTCGTGATTGCGATTGTTGCTGTGCTTTCAACAGGACAATCGCTCAAAAACAGCACGGGCCAAATCTACGAAACTGAGTCGGCCTATAACTATATTCAAGTGCAGGAACAAGACGGATTTACTCTGTTGCGACTCAATGAAGGACAGGGCGTTCATTCGATTTATCATCCCGACACGCTGCAATACGGCGGACCGTGGAGTCAGTTTCTTGTGAGTCCTTATTTCCATCCAAATCGAAAACCAACGGACGTAAAACGCATTGCCATCGTGGGTCTGGCCGCCGGCACCACCGCGCGGCAAATGACCGCTGTGTATGGCGACATTCCCATTGACGGATATGAGATCGACCCGAAGATCGTGGAAGTGGGACAAAGGTATTTCGGAATGACGATGCCCAACCTGAGCATTCACATTGGCGACGGGCGACTCGGTCTCGAACAAAGCCCTTACAAGTATGACATCATCGCCGTGGACGCGTATCGTCCGCCCTATATTCCTCCGCACATGACGACTCAGGAATTCTTTCAGATCGCCGCTTCACATTTGGCCGACGATGGAGTCCTGACCATCAACAGCGCCAGCGTCCCCGGCGACCGGCGACTCATCAATGGGCTGGCGACAACAATGGGCACCATCTTCCCATCCATTTACACAGTGGATATTCCTGGCACATTGAACACGATGATCTTTGCAACAAAGCAGGAAACCAAACCAGAAGACTTCGCAGCTAATCTCGCTGCGCTCTCGCAAGACCCAAATGTTGATCCGTTGCTTATCTCCACGATGCAAGTGACATTTGCCAATCTGGAATCCGGCTACGAAACGACCACTGTCTTCACCGACGACCGCGCACCAATTGAGTGGATCGTGAATGATATGGTGATTCGGTTCATTCTTGGAGGAGGGACTCAATACCTTCAATAGACCATGAACAGATTTACTCTTCTTTCCTGGCTTGTTGCTTTGCTTATCCCTCTCGCCCTCATCGGGCTTGGTTTACGCGCGCTTCTCACTCCTATCTTCCTGCAAATCGAATACAACATGCCATACTTTCCTCCAGATGAGTATGGCTTTACCAGGGAAGACCGCTTGAAGTGGGCGCCATACGCGCTTGATTATCTCGTCAATAACGCAAACATTTCCTATCTCGGCGACCTGAAATTCGACGACGGGACTCCGCTCTATAACGAACGCGAGTTGAGTCACATGGACGATGTCAAACGCGTGACGCAGGGCGCGTTGAGAGTCTGGTATGGTTCGCTTGCATTGCTGGCTCTGCTCGGCGTGTGGGCGTGGTTCGGCGGTACGTGGTGGCAGGCATATCGTCTCGGTCTGATGCGGGGCGGGTGGCTGATGGTCGGGCTAGCTGTTGCCATCGGGTTGATCGTCGTCATCGGCATCTCCATCAATCCAAATGTATTCTGGGATTTCTTTGCGGGATTCCATAGCCTGTTCTTTGAAGGTGATTCATGGCTATTTCTGTATTCGGATACGCTCATCCGCCTGTTTCCCATCCGCTTCTGGCAGGATGCATTCCTGCTCGCTGCGATCCTTGCGCTGGGCGGAGGAGTCGCGTTGGGGTTGGGACTCAGAAAACAATAAGCTGATGGTCGAGTAGTGGCACCTTGGCGCCACGTATCGAGACCAAAACAACATGATGTATAATTTCTCCTGAGGAGAACGGAATATGGCAGATGCATCATCGCTCGAAAACAAGGTTGCCCTCATCACAGGTGGATCGCGCGGCATCGGGCGTGCCGTCGCCCTAGAACTTGCGGCGCGCGGGGCGGCAGTGATCGTGAACTTCCACAAATCACCCGAAGCTGCCGATGACGTGGTGAAGAAAATCCAGGGAGCAGGTGGGAAAGCGGCTGCCTTTCAAGCGGATGTATCGGAACTCAAACAAGCGGAAGCATTGGTAAAGTTTGCGGTTGTAACCTTCGGCGACCTGAGCATTCTCGTCAACAACGCGGGCATCACCAAGGATACACTCATTATGATGATGTCGGAGGCGGATTGGGTCGCGGTGATCGACACCAATCTGAAGTCCACGTTCAATTGCTCGAAGGCCGCTGTCAAGCACATGCTGCGCAAACGCTATGGACGCATTATCAACATGGCGTCGGTCGCAGGCCAGATGGGCAATGCCGGCCAGACGAATTACTCCGCCTCCAAAGGCGGGCAGATCGCATTCACCAAGGCGCTGGCACGTGAGGTCGCGTCACGAAATATCACCGTCAACGCCATCGCGCCCGGCTTTATCGATACCGAGATCCTTGAGCTTATGCCACCGGATATTCTCGAAGCCGCGATCAAGATGGTGCCCCTCGCCCGCAAAGGCAAACCGGAAGAGGTCGCCTA
Source organism: Anaerolineales bacterium (assembly GCA_035291925.1). Lineage (GTDB taxonomy): Bacteria > Chloroflexota > Anaerolineae > Anaerolineales > Villigracilaceae > Defluviilinea. Next base: position 28 of record DATDRD010000406.1, on the reverse strand, counting down.
CGCCGCTGCCTTCCTTGCCTCGGACCAG
>DATDRD010000405.1:0-6398 GCA_035291925.1 Anaerolineales bacterium | reverse complement strand
CTGATCGTTGATCAGGTCTTTATTGTCCTCCAGCATTTTCTCAACGGCTGAATCATCGGGCGCGTCGAGTAATTGCTCAATGAAAGCCACTTCGGGCGGCGTGGAGACTTCACGCAGAACCTCAGCCATTTTTTGCAGCTTACCCATGCGTGTGTAATCGCTCTTTTCAGAAGCCTGCCGCAGCATTTGATTAACGACCTCCACGGTATCTTGTGTAAACCCATCCAGGTTGTCGCGGACGGCCTTGACTACATCCTCCTGTGCGAGCAGGGATTCCACAAACTCCTGTGCCTGCTTATAACGTGCCTCGAGCTGTTTATCGATTTCGCTGGTGAAATCGAGCAGTCTCTCACGGATCGACTCAAGCCTTGCTTTCTCATCACCGGATGCTTTATCGATCTTCTCGGTAAGCAACTGGAAGAACTGATAATCCATGCCGCCGCGCGCAAGGCTGACATACGCGCGCAAACGTGCCTCATTGGGAGCTGCCAGAACCAGTTCCAATAGTTTCTCCCGCGTGAGACCCTGCCCCGCCTCCTGCAGGGACTTTGTAGCTGCTTCCAGTTCCCCGACCGATTCTTTCAGCTCACGTCCGAAGTCAGTCTCTTCGAGAAGCTGTTTCTGTAGATCGACCATTCCTCGCGCGACAGGTTCCTGCCCACTTGCCGCGGCGCTTTGTGCGAGACGGCTGAAGAGCGCGAAGAACTGCTCATCGAACAGGTTGGCGTTCTGTTTAATGATCTCACTGCGCACATCCGCCGCGCTGGCTTGCAAGAGCCGCTCGATCAGCATAACGCGATCCTGCTGATCCTTGATCATCTCGGGTGTGATGCCATCCTTCCCGAGAATCGTTTGGATCATGGACTCGTACGTCAGGTTTGCCACAGGTTTGAGCAGGTAAGCCTTGCGCTTCTCAGGCGGGAGCCGGTTGGTGATCTGCGTGATCATGGAACCAATCAGCCGCTCCTGCTCATTTAGTGGCATTCCCAGTTCTGATGGGAAGAAGGTGAGCAGGAGTTCCTTGTCTGCTTCGTGGTATACCATGGGGGTTGCAAGACGTCCCTGATAACCGCAATTCGGACAGCGCGCCATATTCGACACGCCGCCCAGTAATCTCTGCTTTGCTTGAGGATCCTGGGTAACGTCAAAGAGTTGTTCTACATTTGCCGCGATCATCTGACGGCAGCGCGGACACGCAATTTGTGTTTGAGGCATTGGTTTATTTCCAACTTAGGATTTTGTGTCAGTGCGAGCCACTGTAGGTGGCGTGGCAATCTCCTCGCAAAACAGGAGATGCTTCGCTCACTTTGTTCACTCGCAATGACATTTACTAACTCAACAATCTTTCCAACCGATCGATATAACTTTCCATGACGGCGAAAGTTTCCTCCACGGCTTGAGGTGTGGCCAGGTCCACGCCTGCTTTCTTGAGCACGTTCAACGAGTAATCGGACGAGCCGGATTTGAGGAAACCCAAATAATTTTCCACCGTGTTCGGTTCGCCGCGCAGGATGCGCCCTGCGAGCGCGTGCGCACCGGAGATACCCGTTGCGTACGCGTAGACATAGTAGTCCGCGAACAAATGCGGAAAGGTCGCCCAGGTCATGCCGACGCGTTCGCGGTCCATGTCGAAGCTGGGTCCAAACCCCTCAGCGAACAGGTCAGCCATCAGACTGATCATTGAATCGGGGGTGAGCGGTTCGCCGCGTTCTGCCCGCTCGTGTGTTTCCAGCTCAAAGCGCGCCAGTGTGGGCATCTGAAAGAAATAGCGGAAGAAATTTCCACCAACGGCTTCTTCAATCAACGCGATCTGAAAGTTCTTATCAGTTACCGTTTTGAGCAAATGTCCGCGCAGCATGGCTTGATGGAAATTGGAAGCCACTTCCGCGACGAACAACGAATAGTTGGTGTATGCGAACGGTTGATTCTTCCAGGTGAGATACGAGTGCATCGAGTGACCCAATTCGTGGGCGAGCGTGCTCATGCTGGTCACTTCATCTGTATAACTCATCATGATGAATGGATGTGTTCCCTGCGAACCCGAGGAGAACGCGCCATGTCCCTTGCCTTGATTCGGGTAGATATCCACCCAGCGATCTTCGAGACAGCCCCTGCGGACTGTGTCAACATACTCCCTGCCCATCGGCGCGAGACTTTCGCAGATCAACTCGACGCCTTTTTCGAAAGGAACCTTCACTTTCTTCTTCGCAACGGGAGCCCACATATCGTAATAGGCAAGCTTTTTTAATCCAAGCGCCTTGCGCCTGATCGCAAAATAACGATGCCAGACTGGAAGGTTTTTCCTGAATGTGTTGATCAGGTTATGAAAAACATCCGTCGGGATATTCCAGTCAAAGAGTGACGCCGAAAGTGTGCACTCGTGCCTGCGTGCGCGCATATGGAACACGTTCGCTTTGATCGAATGGGCAAGGTTGCTGGCAAGTGTGTTCTTGTGTTTCAGATATTTATCCATGTAAGTTCGATATGCGGCTTTGCGCGCTTTGCGATCTGCGAGATGCATCAGCCGTGTGTCATAGTTTCCCTGTACTACGTCAACGACCCTACCCTTGCTGTCTTTGATGGGCTTAAATTTGAAATCCGCGTTCGTGAGCATGCTTGTCGAATTGTACGGGCCGCTCAATGGGTCGCTGGCGAGCCCGAGAATTTCCTCCACTTCCGCGGAACGCACATGCGCCTGCCTGCGGAAGAGATCGTCAAAACTGTGTTTATACAGTGCCAGATTTTCGCTTTGACTCATCCATTCATCAAGTTTGGTGTTGCCAATCTGCAAAATCTCTGGCTGCAAAAAAGATACGGCAGATGCGACCTGCCCGTACATCCCTTGCGCCTTGCTGTTCATCCCCGCGGCTTGCTGGTTTGTTGTATCCACTGCATAGGAAAATCCTGCATACATCAACGCAACCTGGGCGCGTGAAACCAACTTGTCATATGCAGTCAATGCATCGAGCAAGACTGATGGACTTTCGGCGAGCCGACCCTGATATCCTTTGACCGTTGAAATATCTTCAAGGATCTGATTGACTTCCTTTTCCCAGGCTTCATTGGATGGGAAAACGCTTTCGGCATTCCATGTGAATTTCCTATCAAGCTTGCTTCGCGAGGGCACTGTCTTGGGCATAACTCTTTCCATCGTTCTGGATTAATTAACGCTGCGGACTCACGGTCGCTTGCTTCCGTTCAATTTGATTTTACCATCTGGGGGTTAAGACCCGACAGGTTTTCGCGAAACGTTGGTCGTTTATCACCGTTATCATGAAAGAGTTGAAGAAGGTTATGGGAGGATAAAACCTGTCAGGTCTGCCCATTAACGCGGCAGGGAGAAACAGATCCTGGCACCCGAATCAGGCTTGGGGTCCGCCCAGATGCGGCCGCCATGGGCCTCGACGATCGCCCGCGCCAGGTAAAGGCCCAGTCCCGCACCTTTTGTCTGCTTGAGGGCCTTTGACGAGCGATAAAAACGATCGAAGATATGCGGCAGATCCTTGGCTTCGATGCCGGGGCCTTCATCACTCACACAGATAATGACCTGCTCGGGCCGCGCCTGGCCGCTCACTCTTATTTCGCCTTTTGGTGCATACTTGAGCGCATTGGAAACGAGGTTGACAATCACCTGCTCGAGGCGCGTTTCATCTGCGAGAATGATCGGGAATTTCTCAGGGAAGTCTGCGACAACGGTATGCTTATCTGATTGCATGGAAAATCGTTCGGCAACCCGGCTTGCAACGCTGGGAACTGAAACATCTGCTCTATTGAGACTCAACCCACCTGCCTGCAAGCGCGATGCATCCAGCAGGTCATCGATCATTTTGCTCAAGCGATCCGCTTCCTCTTCGATGACTGCCAGCGAATCGCTGATCGTGGATTTGTCCCATTTGGCGTCATCGCGCCGCAGTGTCGAGGCGTACCCTTTGATCAATGCAACAGGTGTGCGGAGTTCATGACTCACAATCGAGATGAAAGTTGATTTGATTTCATCTGCTGTGCGGAAATGTGTGATGTCGCGCACTGTAACAATGATATTACGAAGTTTGCCATCATCAGAAAGCAACGGTGCATAGGTCACGCCGACCGGGAGGGGTGGGGGGAGGGGTCTTTCCAAGTCGCCTTCAACGTAAAGTGTGGCGTTGGGGGTCAACGGCCATCCGCCCGCTTCTGCTTCGTCGAGTGTTTTTCCCTGCGGACCCCGCACCCAGCGAATAATCTCTGCATGATCCTTTCCGACGATCTGTTCGCGCGCTTCACCGTAAAGTTTTTGGTAGGCAAGATTGCATCTTTCAATGGTGTGGTCTGCGTTGAGGATCAAAATGCCATCCGCAGCAGAATCGAGGAGCGCATCGAGACGCTGCTTTTCGTAGGAGACTTGCCCGTAAAGGCGCGCATTAAAGACCGCGATCGCGGCCTGGTCAGCAAAGGATTGCAGCAGTACGCGATCGTTTGGCGTAAAAAGGTCGGGGTAGTTGCGGAAGATAAAGATAACGCCAATCACAGATCCATGCGCGACAAGTTGAAGCGCTGTACCATTGAGCAGTCCCATGCTGGCGGTGTAAGTCAATTCCTCTAACATGCGATTAAGTTCGCTGACGTTCAGTTCCCGTACATTCTCTTCGGCCAGCAAGGGGGTGAGATAACTCAGAAAAGCAGGGGCAATTCCGTGTGCTGCCGCGACCCGCCAGCCCTCCTGCTCTTTGAGAGCTATCAATCCCGCCTGCCCCGCGAGCATTTCGATGGCTATTTTCAAGATACGCGCAAGGAGTTTCTCGAGGTCGAGTTCCTGGGTGAGGGCGCGGGATATTTCAAGCAGGTAGTCGCGTTGGCGGACACGGAAATCTGGGAGCATAAGGGGTTTTGGTGCTATTTTATCACTGCTATAAGTAGATTTGACCTCTTGCATAAGTGGGCACAATACAGCCACAGAGCACACAGAGACCTTTGAGAAACAGCCCTTAAAAAACACTTTTTCTCTGCGATCTCTGTGGCAAAAAGGACTTTCGCAAGAGGTCTATTATCATTTCGGATGGCATATGCGTGTAAACAGGTTTTGTGGTTGACTGAAACTCCTTGCATTGCATATGCCATCCTGAGGCACGATAACCTGTAACCTTTTGGAAGGTTAAATTGTTGTATTTCCAGTGGATTTGTTTATAATAATGGCTTAGTAGTTTGCATTTTTGTTAGGCCGTTAGGTTGATTCCTGGTCGAAATATGCCGGGAAACCCGATCTTATCATGTACTGATCGCCAATGAGGAAAGTTGGAGGTATTTCGCCCGTCTATGGCAACCTGTCGATCAGCGGTGATGCCATATCAGCAGTACCGGGCCAGCCTGGCAACTGGACATGGAACGTTTCCGGAAGCGGGATCGTGAGAGTTGTCCTGGACTTCGGCGGAGGTTACGACCCGAACATCGGATTCGATGTACTGCTCTTCACCATCGAATGCCCGGTAACGATCATCAGCCCTCCCGGCACAGCGACATTGGTCTCGCCCTCTGGAGCCACCACTGATAGCACCCCTACCTAAACCTGGAATAAGGTGAATGACGCCACTTGGTATTATCTGTGGGTCAATGGTCCTTCCGGCAATGTGATCAAGCAATGGTATGAGTCATCTGCAGTCTGTGGCACCAGTACTTGTTCAGCTACACCAGCCACGACTTTGAGCAGTGGAGCACACACGTTCTGGATCCAGACCTGGAATAGTGGAGGTTATGGTCCCTGGAATAGCGCCATGAACTTTTCCATCGGCCCATAAGATGTGATCCACATACAAGACTTACCCTGAATCTCATAAATAGGAGAAGAAATGTGGTGGGTGGGTTAGCCAAAGGAATCTGAGAGCGATCTGCAAGCTAAAAAGCGGAGCCAGGGTTCCCTGGCTCCGCTTCCTGTTCGATGGCAAAAGGTGCACACCACAGCGCACCCTATCTCAATCCCTGTTCTTTTTCGGCGATCGTGATCACCTTCTCGAAAATCTCCAAACCTTCGTCCACTTCCTTTTTTGTGATGCAGAGTGGTGGCGCCAGGCGGATCACGGATTTGGCGCAGCCGAGCAGTAACAAGCCATGTTCAAAACCCAGTTTTTCGATCGTGTTGCGGATCTCCTCGTTCGGCTCCTTGGTGCTTTTGTCTTTCACAAACTCTATGCCGATCATAAGACCCTTGCCGCGGACATCGCCCATGGAGGTGTGCCTGACCTGGATTTCCTTGAGCGCATCAAGCGCATACTCGCCTACTTCGCTTGCGTTCGCAAGATAGGATTCTTCCAGTAGTTCTATGGTTGCCAGGGAAGCCGCGCATGAGATGGGATTGCCGCCAAACGTGTTGCCGTGAGTTCCTTTCGGCCACTTCATCACTGATTCGCGGGCGATACATGCGCCAA
>DATDRD010000404.1:0-5737 GCA_035291925.1 Anaerolineales bacterium | reverse complement strand
CTTGCCCCTCTCCCTCCGGGAGAGGGGAATCGACATTTGAATGATCTATGCCTGCGTTCGCGCAGACGAAGCCAAGTTTATGTTCGACGATGATCGTGCCAGGGCGCGTTCGCAATACTTCATTGCTTTCCCGGAGTATTAACTCCACGACACGCGCATCCTTATCTATCTGTTTCGCAAGCTCAATGGCTTTTTGCGATGGCGTGACCGCTGTAAGATTTACGGCGCGCCCTTCGGCTTTTGAAATGATCTTCTGCGCAAAGACAAGAATGTCGTTGTTCGCAAGTCCGATTTTGTTCTCTTGAAGCGCACTGACAACAATATCCGCCAGGTTGCTGCCTTGGCGGATGAGGGGAATATGTTGAAGAGGAGTGAGTGTTAAAGCGTCCACAGAAAGCTTATCTGCGTACTCTGTTCAATCTGTGGATCGTCTCGATACACCTGTGATCTTGATTCCCGCGTGCGTTGAGCCGTATTGCTTATTGATGTTGATTAGCACACTCGCGAGCCCCTCCACCACAGCGGAATTTTCAATGGGTCCTGCATCCCAGCCTGTGAGCCCAGTGGCTTCGACTAGTTTCAGGGCCTCGTGGCGGGCATCCTTGCTTGTGCCTGTCACCAGCACATCACATTCAACATCCTCTTCGCCCAGCAAAAGCTCATGGGAAATGTTCTGGAATGCGGCGGCCACCTGTACATCTTCTCCGACGATCTCTTTTGCTTCCTGCGCGGCCGATCCAGCGGCGGGCATCTGCACTTTGCTCACTTTCGGTGGAACAAGCGGAACAGTCACATCAATGAGCAGTTTGCCTTTGAGCGCATCTTTCACACTTTCAAGCGTTGCGCGGTGGGCGGCATATGGAACCGCCAATACAACGATATCTGACTGTTGCGCGGCTTCCAGGTTGGTTGCGCCGACTACAGACGATGCGCCCTCCAACAATTGCATGATCTCAGATGCGACAGTAACGGCCCTTTCAGAAACGCGTGAACCGATCAATACACGATAGCCGGCCTTTGCCCACCGGTATGCAAGACCTTTGCCTTCTTTTCCGGTGCCACCGAGGACGGCAATTGTGAGCATCAGGGATTCTTTATCCATACAATTCTCCTTCTACAAGACCTTTGCCACTTTGTGTGTGCCGATATCCTTTATGCAATCATTTCTGATGAGCACCGCAGGATGATCGCGAACACAAGTGATCGGTTCCCATGTGATGAGGGCATTTCTGGTGATGAGTATATCAGCCTAATCCGTATTGATTGGGGTGAGGTAATTTGGTTCCGTTTGCGCCAATTTCCTCGATGGCGTAGAACGCGGCTTCGCGCACTTCCGGATCTTCGCCATACATGGCATTGTATAGCGCGCCGATGGTGCCTTCATTTGCCGCACGCTTGAGGTAAGGTAATGCCGCCAGTCGTTCTTCTGTTTCGCCGAGTTTGAACGCGCTGAGCAATACATCCGTGGCGGGGCCGCCGCGCGGCACGCCCAGGCCTTGCTTGCCTGCGAATTCGATCAGCCAGGGAGACTCGGATGGTGTCGTGAGTTTGCGCGGCACGCGCGGGTCGACTTTCGTCATTTGCTCGAGATATTGATTTGCAAGATTACGGACTGCCCACTGGTCGTCTTCCACTTGCATGCGCTGGAGTATTTCAGTAGCCCAGGGTTGTTCGACCCGCGCCAGTCCATGGACAACTGCGCGGCGCAGCATGATGTCTGCAAGCGTCGCGCCCTCCCTAAGCATAGAATGTCCTTCAACGGGATCGTTTGCCATTGCTTCTGCCGCAGCGCGTTTCAATTCTTCATCGCCCTGCAATAACGCGCGCCCAACGGCTTCGAGGGATTTTTCCGTACCGATGGCAACCAGTGCAAGGCATGTTGCCCGACGGACTGCGCCGAAAGGTGCCTGTAGAACTTCTTCCAATGCGTCGATTGCTTTGGCATCTTTCAGGGCGCCACTCCCCAGCGCGGCTAATGGGATGAGTTCAAAGGATCTGGAACTTAATAATTGACGGAAGAGTGTTGCCGCGCCCGGGTCGCCGCTTGTGACAAATGCCGCCATGGCTTGTCCGCGCAGTCCCAGGGGCTGTCCTTCGGCTTGCAAGATACTCAATAAACTGGCAAAGACTTTTCCGCGCCATTTGGTTTCCCTGGGAGCGTCACGCAGCCAGCGCGCGACCGCGAAGACGTGATTGTAAAGCGGCAGATCAGATTCTTTCAGCATGATATCCGCGACAGCAGAAGCGTCTCCGCGCGCGGCCAGGTAACGAAGAGATAACGTTTTGCCATCCCACTCGGGCTGGGCCAGCAGGGTTTTATCGGCGCCATTATCACCGATCGCCGGGCCCGCAAGATATCCATTCAAAACAGGGTGAAGGAAGCGCATCCTGTTATTTGAATGAGATACAAGCAGACCGCTATCCACCATTTTGCTCAGCAACCCGTAGCTTGATGCCGCATCTCCTGCCCTTGATTTTCTTATCCTGAACTTCTGAGAATCAGTGAGGGGAACAGGCTCTCCGTCGGGCGTCTGTGTTACTGTCTCTGCACCTTCGATCGGTTTATCTTCCACAATGTCATACTGCTTTACCCAGGCACGTGCTGTTTGCGGATCAAAGATCGGCTGCGAAGTAAGCACAACCTGCATGGCGAGCAATTCAAGTGCCGCGACAGGTGTCCCGCTTGGGGCCACACGCCTTACATGCGTGGCGATCGCGTCCAGCACGCGCGGACCCAAACTGTCGCCGGCGTAGGCGCCCCAGACCTTAAGAGTCAGCTCAAAGGGAGTCAGACCGTGGTTGTCAGTCGCAAGCCAGGTGTTGAGCAAAAGAGGATCCACTTGTTCGGGTCCTGCTTGTGCCCAGGCCTCCAGCGCGACGGTTCGCGACCATATTTCGCCCCACTGTTGAATGAAGCGCGCGTTCCTTTGGGCATCCCACGCCATAAGTGCAAGAGGGCTAAAGCCGATACCAATCAATCCAGTGAGTTGATGCGCACATCCTGTTGTGACGATCTTTACTTTTGGATAGGCTTGCATCAATGCCTTGAACCATTCGACCACGCTCTGCTGTCCCTGTGGGTCAAGTTCATCGAAACCATCGATCAGCACGAGTGCCTGTCCGCTCTTGAACGTTTGCTGAATGAATCCGGGCAGGCGCCCCAGGTCGAACACGGGAGCGTGTTCACTCGCGGCGTTTGTGATGATGTTGATCGCATCTTTGGATGGCTCATGCGGAAGTCCCAGATCGGCGACGTGATACAAATACGGAACCGCCTCCACATTCGCTTCCAGCCGAACCTGGAGGTTGGCTGCCAGTGAAGCAAGGTGTGCCATTGCGACAGTTTTTCCCGTACCCGCTGCGCCGACAATGACAATATTTTCCCCACCCACAACCGCTTCCGCGAGACTCAATGTCGGTGCGCGATAGATTGCCGCAAGTTCGGGCCATGCCGGCATATAAGGCAGTGTTTGTGAAATAATATCTTCCTGAATACTGATAACACCCGGTTCAACCCGCGTGGGAGGCGCGATCAGCCGCGGTTCCTGAAGGATTTCACCAAGTGAAAACAGTGCAGAAGCAAGATGCATGCCCTGTGCGCGGCGCAACGTGACGCGGCGATAGTTATTCTCCAGCCCACTGGATCGGCGTGCTCGGACGGCTTCGAGCTGCTCCTTCCTGCTCTCATTCATCTGTTTGAGCAATGGGCGCACGCGACTCACCAGCCAGACAAATAAAATGCCGACGATAAAACCGGCTAGAAATGAGAGCAGGTCAGGGTCGAATTGCATTGTTATCTTTAGCTGTCCTCTCTGTTAGGAGAAAGGCCGGGGTGAGGTCAGTCTGCATACAATATCCGCCCGCAGGATGGGCAGTGGAACAATAGACTTGTCGAACGTGCATTCTGTTGTTGCGATGGCGTAAGTGTTGTGCCACACGCTGCACAGGAGCCATCGTTTAAGGTTGTAACCGCAATACCGCGTCGCTGTTGACGCAACTGGTTATAGATAGTCATGGTCTGCTGTACAATGTCACTGATGACGGCCTGGCGTTCCGAATTAAGTCGTTCAAGGTCTCTATGAAGTAGACCGCTCTCCTGGGCCAGCTCCTGGTTCTGCTCGCCCAAACTGGATTGCACGCGTTCCAGTTCAGATCTTGCGTTCTGCCAATCTTTTTCCGTTGTTTCGGCAACGAGCATTGCCTCCAGCTCGCGTTCCTCCAGAGTTACGAGATGGCGTTTCAGTGAAGTGACATCCTTCTGCAAGTCCTGTAACTCTTTTGGGTTATGCACGCGCCCGCCATACAGGGTGGCTTCGGTCTGCTCGATCTTGATGCTTTGCTTTTCCACCTCTGCTTCACTCTGTTTCAAGGCTTGCTCAGCATCCTTGTATTTATGCTCAGACGCCGCCAGTCGTTCGGTTGCGGCGCGCAGCGCCGCGTCATTTTCGAGTATCTCACGGATGACTCTCAGGCGCGCTTGAATCTGATCGATCTGGCTGTCCACTTGTTGTAGACGATATAGTCCCAGGGCCGCGCTCATGACTCGATTATATACGAACTCGCTTATTGAGTGGGAAGGTTATAAAAATTATAGACAGCCTGTGACATTTGTGCGAAAAGTGTGGAGACCGGCTCCCAGACGGTTTGCACAGGATGATACGCGTAGATCACCAGCACATAATTTCCACCCGGCGTGTAAACGACCGCCGCATCGCTGATGTTCTGAATGACACCAGAACTTGGCTCGCTGATCCAGCCATGTTTGTGGGCGACTTGTGTCCCTTCGGGGACACCCGCCTCGATCAGGACCCCAATTCTGTCTGCCGCCAGGAACCTGATCATCTGCTGACAGATCTCGCTATTGATCTTATCCGGGAAGGCCGCTATCAACGCACCACCGCCGGACTCTGCGCATTGATAGATATCTGCAAGCAGCATGCCTATATCTGATGGTGTTGTCTGGTTGAATAGATCAGGATCAGTAAAAACATCAGTGCGTTGGTTGGCGGGTGTGCTGATTCTCTCCAGAAGCGGGCATGGAAACTCGGCGCTGCAAAAGAAGCCAGCCAGGAAAGTGTTCTCAAGTCCGATTTTTTGCATGTCTTCTGTTACGATCAGCGGGCCTCTCAGTGCATCCAGACCTTCCATCAATCTGTCGGCAGGCGGATTTTCCGATTTGCGGATCATATCCCGGATCATGGCAGATGAATTCTCGTCGAGCGCGGCTGTTCCGTATTTTATGAAGTACGAGACCATGATGGGGATCTTCACTGTACTTGATGCAGTGAAAGGTACATCTGGATTCACCGAGATAACTTCTCCCTGATCCACGGCGAAGTGGATTTCCTGTCCGTTCTGCAGGTCCAAGAGGTAAACTCCCATGACGCCATCAAAGCCTGCAACCGTAAGGTTTTGTTGAAGCAGGACTTCCAAATTTTGCATTGTGGGACGAGTCGCTGCGCTGCGCTGGAAGGAAAGGACTACGGCGCGGCTGGTGGGGGAGCGCAACGTATCCTCGACCAGGCGGACCGCGCGCTCAATGTCCAGTGTCCTGCCCGGCGCGCCGGGTGAAAAGTTTGGACTTCCGGGAACTGGTTGTGCCGGTGTGGGCGGTTCGTCGTAGCGTGCCGCAATCTCATTTTGAAGGTATGCTATTAAACGGTCTTCTGCTATCGTCGCGCTTAACGGGACCTCGACCGGGTCAGGGTCACGATTCCATAAATAGTTCCAGAATCCC
>DATDRD010000403.1:0-5702 GCA_035291925.1 Anaerolineales bacterium | reverse complement strand
TCCCGCGACCAGTCTGTCTCGATCATTGCGCGTACGATCGGCAGGATGTATAGCATGCGGCCAACCCTTTCCATGAATTGCTCAACGCGGGGCAGAACTGCCTCATAGCCACTGGCAATACAGGTGGCATAGAAAAAAGAGTAATATCCAGCATCATTCCGTTTTTCGAGCTCAAGAATATCCTCAAGGTATGGGCAGTCTTCCACTGGTATTTTCCTGGACAAACCTTGTAAGAAGGAAAAAATTTGAAAGCGGTGCCAGTCCTGCACCTGCTCTTTGGTTGGTCGCGTGCCCTGTTGGTAATCGTTCAGAACCTGTTGAACTTCATCATACAAATAGGATTTTGGTCTGTGCCGTTCCTCGGGCAATCCCGGTTTGTACACCCACTGCTGTACATCTACCTTTTCGAAAACTTTCGGGAGTTCGACTCTCAAGAAATCCAAAAATGCCTCGGTCGTTAGAGATTGAAACTGAAAACTTGCCATGTATTTCTGGATAAAAGCGTCAAAGCGTTCCCGCCCCACCGCATATTCACATTCCTTCAGGAAGAAACAACCTTTATAGTAAGGGATAATGGTTGTAAAGGAATCCGCATCCTTTTCGTCGGCAGGTAATTTCAGGCAGGTAAGCGGCGAATCCACGCCGATACGTTCCATGACCGCCATAAGTTGTTTTTCGCTAAAAGCTGCGCGTAAGTCCTCAACATCTTTTCCCTCCAGCACTTCGGTGATGCGCGACTCTGCATATGTTGTCCAGCCCTCGTTCAGCCAGAAATCCTGCCAGGTGGCATTGGTTACCAGGTTCCCGGTCCACGCATGTGCGAGCTCGTGAGTGATCAGGGACGTCTGCCCGCGCGTGCCAAGAATGGAAGTTGAGGTCAGAAAGGTGAGGCGTGGATTTTCCATCCCCCCATATGGGAAGGAAGGCGGCAATACCAATAAATCATATCGTCCCCATAGATACGGCCCGAGCAATTTCTCAGCCTCAGTCATTTTGGTTTCGTTCTCGGCGAATTCCCAGGCCGCGGCTTCTATCATTTCCGGCTCGGCGTAGATGCCTGTACGGGGTCCGAATTCGCGGAAGACGAGATTCCCCACCGCCAACGCAAACAAATAGGATGGGATTGGCTGTGGCATCTTAAAAGCGAAGACACTGGCGTAGCCGTGTCCGCTTCCTTCCTGACCCTTCGACACGGCTTCGCCAGTCAGGGCGTCGCTTCTAACCTGCTCAGCCGCCATAGCCGCCACCAACCCCTGAGGGACCTCCACTTCTGCCGAATACGTGAACCGCACTGAGGGAGTATCCTGACAGGGAAAGATACTGCGCGCATGGCTTGCCTGACACTGACTGTATAGGAAGGGATGATTTCCGCCTGCCGTTTGAGTTGCATTGAGCCACTGTAGAGCCCGCGCTTCGGGTGCAGTGCGGAACATCAGCGTAAAGGTTGAGTCGCCCTCCAACCCTTGCAAATGCAGGCGCTCTCCTAAAATATCGTCCCTGGTATCGAATTCCCACTTCAGTTCGCGACCGTCCACATGAGCCTGTTTCAGGTTTATCTTGAAAGTATCCAAATAAAGCGAGCCGTGAACCGGTTCTTGCAGTTGATATTTGGCTTCGATATCCAATGTACGCGTGGAAAAATCAACGCGGATTCGAAAGTCGATATGCTTGATCTTGCCCTGGGTCAGGTCAGTGTATGAGGTTGAGTCCTTGAATTCCATGTTGTATTCTCCAGGATTAGATTCACGTTATTGAGTAACCGCGGTCACAAAATCTGCAAAGAGACCATACGCCGTTTCGATGGGGCCGCCTGCCATGCCCTCGCGCTCAGAGATTGTGATCGAATAATCGGGCAGGACGTCCGTGCGGAAGGATACGCCCGTGGATGAATTCATCACCCCATACAGTGGCGAGGATGAATCCAAGAGTTCGGGCGCAACACGGGCTTTAATTTGACCCCCAACTTTCTGAGCAGAACAGACCAATTTATAGCGCTTGCCTTCAGCTTTTGCCTTGGCGACCGTTTCAGGCGTGATGCCGCGAATGCCCGTGGGATTCACTTGCTGTGGTGTGAACGGAGTGTCCATTAGGACTGTGATCAGCGCGGCGACTTTGATGGCTGCATCCCAGCCATCTACATCATTGGTGGGGTCGGTCTCTGCCACGCCAATGGATTGGCAGAACTTCACGGCGTCTTCGTAGGACTCGCCGTTCTCCATTCTTGAGAGAATGATATTTGTGGTTGCATTGAGAATCCCCTTGAATGAAGAGAGTTCTGCCAACGGAAATGTTTCGCGAAATACGGAGAATACGGGTGCGCCGCCCAGTACGGTTGACTCAAATCCAAATATTTTGCCTTTTGATTTTGCAAGCGCGGTCAATTCGCGATAGCCGTATACGACAGGGCCCTTGTTGGCAGTGATGGCGTGCATGCCGAGTTCCAGTGCAATGCGGATGTGATCGAGCGCGGGTTGGCCGGTCTGTGTGTTGACTGGGGAGTTTTCAAACATGACGTGGGCGGATGAATGTTGAATCACCTCAAGTGAGTTGTTTACCTGGAAAGTGGAAAGTGGAGTAATAGACTTTCCACTTTCTACGAGTCCCAGGGCTTGTTTAATGTCGAGTCCGTTTGGGTTGACTGCAAAGCCGTGTCGCCCCGTGCCAATGCCTGTTAATGAAAAGGTGACGTCGTATTTTGATTTGAGCAAATCCTGCTTGCGAATCAAAAGTCGCGCGAGCGCGCGGGCAACGTTTCCGAATCCGATGAAAGCGAGGTTGTAGTTCATGAGTGCTCCTGTGTCATGTGTCGTTTGCGCTTCGTCTGCGTTCCTCGCTTCTCTCGTCTCTCCGCTCAGCGCGAGGTGATTATAACGGCGGCCAGGGCAGGGCGCGTCGGTCACGGGGCTGGCGGGGGAAGACTCCCTTTTTGAGTATGGATTCCGCGCGAGTGCAGAGAGCAGTGATCTCGCGCGGGCTGAGATAAGGCGCAAGAGCCGGAATCAGATTTGCTATCTGGGAAAGATGCGAGAGCAGGTCATCTGGAATCCTCTGCCCGGCGAAGTCCCAGAGCACGGTCCGCAATTTGTCGTCTTCATGGAAGCAAATCCCGTGATCGATGGCATACAGTTTGTGCGTCCCGTTCTCAAAGAAAACGTGACTTCCCTTTCTGTCCGCGTTGTTGCAGAGCAGGTCGAAGAGCACGACGGGCTTGAGGAGCTGTTTGTCGTCGCCGGTGAAGTTGAAGTAGTGATATTCGGGGTCGTATTCGATGAATTGCTGGAGCGAACCCGCGCCGTGCGGGCCATCTTCACGGAGCGTGGTGAATGGGACAAAGTGAAAGCCGAGACGCTCGCTGACGACATACGCGGCCACTTCGCGCAAGGCGAGCGTGTTCTCTTCAAAGTCCCATAAAGGTTGTTCGCCTTTGGTTGGTTTATAGACGGCGCGATATTCGGCTCCGTCATAATGGACCGCGACCAGGAAAGTGTAGTTTGAGCCAAAGGTGAATTTGCCTTTGAGTTCAACGTCGCCGCATTGTAAAGCAGTTTGGAGTTTGGAGAATGATTCGTTCATCAAAATTAACCACGGAGACACCGAGTCACGGAGTTTTTTGTTCTCTGTGTCTCAGTGGTTAGATCAATGCCTATGCCCATTCTTCTTGGGGCAAAAATGTCCCTCGGGTTCCTCGGGTTGTCCACATTGCGGGCAGATCGGCCGCCCGCGTGTGATCACTTCCACGCCCCAGCGCGCCATCATCCGCACCTGAGTCCGCGAGGCCCAAAAGCGGACCACCGCGGCGGTCTCGGGGTCCTCCTCTTCGGTCAACAACTCCTTGACGAACAATACGACCAGGTCGCGGTCCTTGTCGTAGCCAAGGCCGATCTCTCCAACACGGAAGAGCGGGTCCACAGGCGGGTTGATGCGCATCACATCTTCCACGTAATCGCCTGAGGCTTCCGGGAGCTCGGGGTTCTGCTCGTTGACCTGCGAGAGGAACTGTTCAACTCCAATTGCAAGTGAGTGCAATTGCGTCTTCTCGATGATCACAGTGATCGTGCGCTGGTCCTGAAAGGCTTGAATATAAAAAACCCGCTGACCTGGCTGGCCAATTGCGTCAGCAGTTAGATGGTCACATGGGTCGACGTCAATTTCAAAACGGGGCATGAGTTACCTTTGTTGAGGGGAGTATACCAGTCAAGTATAATGCAATTATCCCGCCAAAGGAGAGAGCCATGTACGATAAAAGCAAACTGGATGAGTTAAAAAACTCGCTTGAAAAATGGGAGGAGACCACTTTACAAAAAGCTTTATCATCCCTGCCCGAACGGGCCGCTCCGCAGCACTTCATTACGACCTCCTCCGAACCGATCAACCGACTCTACACCCCGCTGGATGTGGCAGATTCAGATTACGCTTCCGATCTTGGACTTCCGGGTGAGTACCCCTTCACGCGCGGAGTCCACCCGACGCTGCATCGCTCCAAACTCTGGACGATGCGCATGTTCGCGGGCTTCGGCACCGCGGAGGAAACGAATGCGCGCTTCAAATATTTGCTGAGCCAGGGACAGACGGGTCTATCGGTTGCCTTCGACCTGGCAACGCTGATGGGCTACGACACCGACCAGCCTGAAGCACTGGGTGAGTTCGGCAAATGCGGGGTGGCAGTCTCCTCGTTGAAAGACATGGAGATTCTGTTCGATGGTATTCCGCTCGATAAGGTCTCAACGAGCATGACCATCAATTCACCCGCCGCGATCATCTGGGCCATGTATATTGCCGCGGCGGAGAATCAAGGCGTTAGACCAGATAGATTACGCGGTACCATTCAAAACGACATTCTCAAGGAATTCATCGCGCAAAAGGAATATATCTTCCCGCCCGAACCTTCGATGAGACTGGTGGTGGATACTATGGAATTCGGCGCGCAAAAAGTTCCGCAGTGGAACACAATCTCGATCTCTGGTTATCATATCCGTGAAGCAGGTTCCACGGCCGCGCAGGAACTGGCTTTCACGCTCGGCGACGGGCTTGAGTATGTAAGATGGGGAATCGCGCGCGGCATGGATGTGGACGAGTTCGCGCCGCGTCTTTCCTTCTTCTTCAACGCACACAACGACTTCTTCGAAGAGATCGCCAAATACCGCGCTGCGCGTCGCATCTGGGCGCGCGAGATGCGTGAGACATTCAAGGCAAGGAATTCACGCTCGTGGCTGCTGCGTTTCCATACACAGACGGCTGGGGTCTCGCTCACTGCCCAGCAACCTGAAAATAACGTGGTGCGTGTTGCGATTCAGGCTCTGGCCGCTGTATTGGGAGGCACACAATCCCTCCATACAAACTCCCTCGACGAAGCATTGGCGCTTCCCTCTGAACATGCAGTGACGATTGCCCTGCGCACGCAACAGATCATCGCGGAAGAGTCCGGGGTGACGAACACAGTCGATCCACTCGGAGGCAGCTTCTTCGTCGAGGCATTGACCGACCGCATCGAACAGCAGGCATACGATTACTTCCGCCGCGTCGAAGATTTGGGCGGGGTTATTCCTGCCATTGAAATGGGATTCTTCCAAGGCGAGATCGCGGACGCGGCCTATCGCTATCAACGCGAAATAGATAAAGGCATTCGCAAGATCGTGGGCGTGAACGCCTATGCTGAAAAGAAACCACTCACCATCCCCATCCTTGAAATGGATCCAAAAGGT
>DATDRD010000402.1:0-4359 GCA_035291925.1 Anaerolineales bacterium | reverse complement strand
CTGGGTCAACCTCCCCTCTCACCTCAAGATGTCCGAGCCGCGCTATCAGGAAGTGAACGCCTCAAACATTCCCACGTATGAAAAGGATGGGATCAAGATCCGCGTCGTCGCGGGGACTGTGGACTCGGTTACGGGTCCCGTCGTTGATATCGCCGCCTCGCCTCTTTATCTGGACGTTCAACTTGCTCCCAATATGGAATGGACTCAACCCATCACGAGCGGACACACCGCACTCGCGTACGTTTTCGAAGGCGAAGGAGTGTTCGCAGATCAGACAATTGAATCTGTACGGCTTGCTAAATTCGACGAGGGCGATCACATTCAAGTCAAGACGGAAAACGATCCCCTGCGCTTCATGCTCTTTGCCGGCGCGCCGTTCAAGGAACCGATCGTCCCTTATGGACCCTTCGTGATGAACACGTTGGAAGAAATCCAGGAAACATTGAAAGAATTGCGTAACGGCACGTTCATAAAATAGTAATATCGTAGGGGCACAGTGAGACGATTAATCGTCAAAACCTTTCCGGGTTTCGTTGTGCCCCTACATAATTTAACGGGAGGTCTTTATGTCACATATCCTCTACGGTGAACGGATCGGCAAACAGGGCAAAATAAGATTGGGATGCTCGGCCGCGATCTTCGATGAACACGGACGTATCCTGCTGACGCGCCGCGCGGATAACGGTCAGTGGTGTCTGCCGGGCAAGTCCACGGCTGAGGCGTGCGAAAGAGAAGTTTTGGAGGAAACAGGCTTGAGCGTCCGCGTGAAGCGTTTGGTGGGTGTGTACAGTCATGCGGATCAATTGATCGTCTATCCCGATGGAGGTAAATTCCAGATTGTGGCATTACATTTCGAGGCCGAAATTATTGCTGGTGAACCTGGTTTGAGCAACGAAACGACAGGCCTGGGGTATTACACTTTGGAAGAAGTCGAAGGGCTGGAGATGCTCGGCAGGCACAAGGAGCGGATCCTAGATACCCTTGAAAATCGCACAGAGGCATTCATAAGGTAGGGGCAAAGACCGCGTCGCCGCGCATAACAGTCTGTCATCCCATCCGTTCAGCTGGGTCTGCCTGAACCTTTGGCGATCAACATCGGTGGCGAAACCTTCCCGATCTTATGGTCAATCATCGGCTCAGCCCTGTTCGTCGCTATCCTTGCGTTGATCTCCCGGCGTAGAGTCGTTGTTTAGCCTGGCAGTTTAAGTATTCGCAAGCAACATCAATCACTTAACACGATGTTTTCTGGGGGTGGTGCATTCTCCTCACTGCAGACTGTCAGAATTGACGGTCTGCAAATTTATGATTTATGTAATTTGTTCCCTTGAACTTGTGGTGTTCAGCATGGCAGAACCCAATCCGCATTCCATAGAGGTCAACAATGCTTGATAGGTTATCCAACACACTAAAAAAATATGCAGGCGGCTGGCTCGTGCTGTTATTCTTCGCAGGAGAAATGTTCTTCAACGCAGTCGTTCTCCCAAATCAACAAGCCAAAATCGAGGCAGCCTCCGGCGGCAGCGGGCCGATTGACCTGCAATTATTCTATACACCTGATGAGGTGTATTCGATGGTCGCATCCTATGGTGACGAAGGTCGTGCTTCTTATCGTGCATTCGAACTGACAGGCGACATTATCTATCCGATTGTTTATACGCTATTCTTTGCCCTGTTCATCACATGGCTGTTCCAAAGAGGCTTTCCGCCAGACAGCAAAATGCAAAAGTTAAACCTCGTGCCCTTCGGCGGATGGCTGTTCGACCTGCTCGAAAATCTCGGCATTGTTGCTATGTTATCGGTCCATCCAGCCACGCCCGCCGCGCTGGCATGGGTCTCGACAATATTCACATTGATCAAGTGGTTGTTTGCAGGAGCAACCCTTGTTCTAATTCTTGTTGGATTAGCAATGGCACTGAAAAACGGATTCAGAAAGCAGGCATAAAATCAAAAGGCTGTCGGATGACAGTCCTTTTTGTTAGACTTCCTTCCACCACATACCCGTACATTCTGGCAGAATAACCCGGTTATTTTGCTTGACCTTATCGCCCAACTCATCGCCGAAGAAAAAGCGTGACAATTCTTCGGCTTCTTCAATGGATTCAAATTGATAGTCGGTACGGATCCATTTGTTTTGGAATCCGTTATCATCCAGCCATTGATACGTCGTTTCTACGTGCTCCAAACGCATCGGAGATTCATTTCCGGTGCCTAAAGACTCAAAGAGGATTATCATGCCGTCTTTTCGAAGGACGCGGCGCATTTCAAGCAGCCACTTATCCAATTCTTGATTTGCCTGTTCGGGATTCCACACTGCAAGATAACTCACGCTCCAGCCAGAGACGACCACGTCAACCGAATGATCTTCGACTGGCAGGTTACGATGGTCTGCCACGTCCACCTGCCAGTTGGATAATCCACTTGCGATCAATCTTTCGCGGCAGACGCGCAACATCTCGGCAGATGAGTCAAACGCACGAATGGATTTGGCGCGCGGAGCGAGTATCAATGTGAGTCGTCCTGTCCCTGCGCCGAGATCGAGAACATCCAAGTCATCTGGGCTGACAATTTCCTCCAGCACACGCCTGATATTTCCCTGGTAATCTTCGCGAGAGACGAGCGCGTCGTATCGGTCAGCATCGCTTTGGTAAATTTTTCTTTGTTGGTCGCTCATTCATTCTCCTGCTATACTTGGAATTGAACAATTCTACCTGAGTAATTATGAAACCTGAAGAAATACAACGCGTGACCCGCTCAAAAGAACAAGCGCGGGAAAGCTACAATTCCATGTCGCGCTGGTATGACCTGTTCACCAGAAGTGAAAAGCATCTTACGGATATCAGCATTCAAATGCTTGCTGTGCAACCGCACGAGTCCATTCTTGAGATTGGTTGTGGGACTGGTCATATGCTTGTTGAGTTTGCAAACAAGATCGAAAGCGGGAAAATTATTGCAGTGGACATATCTGAGGGGATGCTAAAGGTCGCTCGAAAACGAATCCAAACAAATACCCGGAAAAGATGTGTGGAGTTCTGTCAGGGAGATGGATTATTCATCCCATTCCCGAACGAGCAATTCGATTCGGTTATCCTATCCTTCACACTTGAATTGTTTGATACACCTGAAATCCCGCGTGTTCTGAACGAGTGTCATCGCGTTCTAAAAGTTGGCGGGAGGCTTGGCGTCGTTGCACTCGCGAAGCAGGAAACAACTGCAGTGCATATTTATGAATGGTTTCACAGGCGCATGCCAAGTCTGGCGGATTGCCGCCCAATATATTTACAAGAATGTTTGAAGGGGGCGGGTTATATCATTCAGATTTCAAAGCTGGAAACGATGTGGGGCTTGCCTGTTGAAATTGTGGTCGCAAGAAAATAGTCTTGGAGTGGGGGTTCAAATTCATAAGCACATGATATAGTGCTTGAAAATTTTGTTATGGAGATCGGTATGACCGATCAAGCTGAAAATCAATTCGATTTCTGGCTCGGTGAATGGGATGTAACGTGGGGCGAAGAAGGAAAAGGGACAAACCGTATCGAACGCATACTCGATGGGAAGATCATTCAGGAGAACTTCAGTGCGCCTGATCTGCACGGCATGAGCGTTTCATCCCATGACCCGGGGCGCGGTCTGTGGTGCCAGACATGGGGGGGCAGCAATGGATCGTATCTCGAATTCACAGGGAAATTTGAAGAGGAGAGAATGGTCCTGAGGCGCAATGCCATTGTTAGGGGAAAGGCAGGCAAGCAACGGATGGTCGTGCACGACATCCGGGAAAGCAAACTTGAGTGGAATTGGGAACGCTCCTCGCAATGACTTCATTCCAATCTATAATTGGCGGCATGAACCAAAAGCCGCTCTCCCCCTCTGCACAAAAAGTAGATGACGCCTTACGCGCGCTTGGATATGACTTTGAAATCATCGAACACGCCGAATCCACGCGCACCGCGCAGGAAGCTGCAGATCGCGCAGGCTGTGAACTCGGCCAGATCGTCAAGTCGCTGATCTTCAAAGGAAAAGTTTCCGGCAAGCCGATCCTCGTTCTGACGAGTGGAGCGAACCGCGTGGATGAGAAACGTATCAGCGAGCACGCCGGGGAAACCATCGGCCGCGCAGATGCTGATTTCGTGCGGGCAGTTACCGGCTTCGCGATCGGAGGCGTGCCGCCCGTCGGTCACATCCAAAAGATGGAAACGTATCTCGATGAGGACTTCCTGCAATATGAAACCATCTGGGCGGCAGCGGGGAATCCCAATGCCATTTTTGAATTGCCCACTCAAGCTTTGCACGATATGACAGATGCAAAGGTGATAAGGATCAAATAATGTTCAACGGCATGTATAATTTTCTCCAACTTTCTGA
>DATDRD010000401.1:0-1872 GCA_035291925.1 Anaerolineales bacterium | reverse complement strand
CGGCGAGTCACAGGCTTCAAGGTCGGTCAGCAAGGCGCGCTGTTCTTCGTTTGATAAGGCCTGCCCCGCTTTGACTGCCATCCGCTTGCAGACGCGCGCCGCGAGTTTTGCTTCGATCTCATTTTGTAACGGTGTTTCGTCTTCTTCGAAATCTTCAACCAGCGCACGCAGCGCCGCAGAGGGATCACTGCCCATAAATAACGCAGGCATTGCACGCACCTGGAATATGTTCGGCCCGAATTCTTCCACATCGAAGCCGAAATGTTGAAGTGCGGGTAATTGGGTAATTAGTAAATTGGCGGATTGAGGCGGAAGAGTCAGGACAACCGGCGTAAGTAAAGATTGCGATGGGATGTTCTTCATTGCGTGTCCCGCGCCGTCCTGACTGGCGAAGCCGTGTCGAAGGGTCATAAGTTTTTCGAACAAGACCCGTTCGTGCGCGGCATGTTGGTCCACAAGATACAATCCATCTGGGCCTTCGGCCACGAGATAGGTCGCGCCGATCTGGCCGATGAGGCGCAGGAGAGGGATACCAGCGACTGGGGATGCTGTTGATGGAGAAGTAACTGGTGATTGGGGATTGCGAGTGGAGAATTGGAGATTAGAGACCGGAGACTTGTCCTGAGCCTGGTCGAAGGGTTGAGAATCACCGGTTTCCAGGAACTGTTCATCATGAGCAATACTCCAATCAATTCCAACCTGCCTCGTTATCTCACCTGGCGCCGTACGTGCAGTTCCCCATAAGGATGCTGCAACATTCGGCACGGGCGAATATGCCAATAGAGCCTTGCGCGCCGAGCGCTGGACAAAACTAAAGACCTTATCCTGACTCCTGAACCTCACTTCTGCCTTCGCGGGGTGAACGTTGACATCCACTTCTTCGGGATGGATTTCAAGGAAGAGCGCGGTCAGCGGATAACGCCCCACCATTAACAGGGTGTGATATGCCTGCAAGAGCGCCATGTTAAGCGACGCGTCGTGCACCCAGCGGCCGTTAATGAAAAACGTGATCTCTTTGCGATTGGAACGCGTCAGGGAGGTGGGGCTGATGAATCCGGTGAGTCTGGCTCCCTCTTCTTCTAACATGATCTCGAGCATTTGCTTCGCAACATCCACGCCATACAACGCGGCCAGGATGGCACGCCGGTCGCCGTCACCTGTGGTCTGTAAAATGGCATTCTTTCCGTCGGACAACTTGAATCTTTTATCAGGATATGCCAGCGCATACCGTGTAACCAGTGCATCAATTGCGCGGCGTTCGGTCACATCGGCTTTCAGGAATTTCAAACGTGCAGGGACGTTGTAAAACAGATCCTCCACGCGCACGGTTGTTCCCACAGTCGTTCCCACTTTTGAAGGCTTGCCAGGCCTGCCCCCCTCCACACGCAGACGTGCGCCTTCATTCTCGTCCTTTACGCGCGAGGTGATGGTCATCCGCGAAACGGAACCGATCGCAGCCAGGGCCTCGCCGCGGAATCCAAGCGTGGAGATGGAAAAAAGATCATCGGAGCGGACCAGCTTCGAGGTCGCGTGACGCGAGACTGCCAGTTCCAATTCGGCAGACGGGATCCCGGATCCATCATCCGCAACTTCGATCAGTTTTTTTCCGGCATCTTCAATGGTAATGGTGATGGAATGCGTGCCGGCATCCAGCGAGTTTTCCAATAGCTCCTTCACTACAGAAGCGGGCCGCTCGACGACTTCACCGGCCGCGATCTGCGAGGCAACTTCGGAGGAAAGCAAACGAATCGGCATAAGATGATTATAACGCCTGGGAGGGATATAATAACAACCCACCCGGAGAACCAATGAAACGAAGATCGTGGTTTACTGTTTTACTGTTATTTGTATTGGTCGCCTGTGCCCCTGGGC
>DATDRD010000400.1:0-3219 GCA_035291925.1 Anaerolineales bacterium | reverse complement strand
CAGAATATTTTCTTCGGCGGTGGGATGGCAGGCTTCCGGGACGGCAAGCCGTCTGACTCCAAAGTTTATCTGACGGCTGTCAAGGCTTGCGCGGAGGTGATCGTCAAGTGCGCGACGATTGAGCCAAATGGATTCGCCAATTTGCAGTTCGCCGCGCTGGCAAACGTAAATGCGGGCGCGCCATTCTTCCCTGCCGCGTATCATGATAGTGACGAGCCTGCTTTTGCCATTGCAACCGAGTCCGCGGATTTGGCGGTTGAAGCCTTTGAAAATGCAAAGACTTTGGAGGATGGAAGAAACGCCTTAATCTCTGAAATCACCAAACACGGACAAGCCCTCTCTCGTGTCGCGCAAGACATCACCCAATCTCAATTCTCCAATCTCCAATCTCCACCCTACAATCCCCAATTACCAATTACTACTTCCCAATCCCCAACCTTCCTTGGCATTGACTTCTCCCTCGCCCCCTTCCCGGACGACGCACACTCCCTCGGCAATGCGGTTGAAAAAATGGGTGTTCCAAAAATTGGATTGCACGGCTCTCTCGCTGCGGCGGCAATACTAACCGAAGCAGTAGACCGCGCAGATTTCCCTCACATTGGCTTTAGCGGATTCATGCAACCTATCCTCGAAGATTCTGTCCTTGCGAAGCGCGCCGCGGAGGGTACGCTTACGATTAAAGATATACTGCTTTATTCCGCTGTGTGTGGAACCGGGTTGGATACCATTCCTATACCGGGGAATACAACCGCTGAACAAATCGCTCCATTATTGCTCGATCTATGTGCGCTGGCCTTGCGACTCGATAAACCCCTCACGGCGCGGTTGATGCCCATCCCCGGAAAGAAAGCAGGCGATGAGACGAAATTCGATTTTGCGTTCTTTGCTCCGAGCCGCGTGATGGCGCTTGAGTCAGCTGAATTAAATTCCCCGCTGAATGGTCAGGAAGTTTTGCATATCAACAAACGTTCAAATGTTTGAACGGTCTAATGTGCGGACGTCACACCCTCAACCTCCACATCGTGAATGGCTCATCGAAACCCTTCACATCTCCCGTAAAGCGACTTATTGAAGTAGGCTTTATGGTTTGTGCAAGAAAACCCTGCACTTCGGGGTCATCGTGGATCGCTTCGGAGAGAATCAATTCGCGGCCTTGCGAGAAGCCTGGCAAACGCGCGGCGATGTTGACTGTCGAGCCAAAATAATCCAACCTGTCATTCAAATTCACAACGATACATGGACCTTTGTGCAGACCCACTTTGAGCCATAACAGCGGTTCGCCACGCTCGGCAATTCTCGTTTGCGCGTTCCACACCGCGCGCAGGGCCGCGACTGGATGACGAAACGTCGCCATGACCGAATCGCCCATCGTCTTGACAATTGATCCGCCTTCGGATGCAATCGCCTGCTCCAGGATTTTGAAATGCTCGCGCACGCGTCCAAACGCGGAGGCGTCGCCGATGTTGCGATACAGGCGCGTGGAGTCGCGCAAGTCAGTGAACATCAATGTGACGGAACCAATCGAGATTTCCTCTCCGGGTCTCACCACCTCCGCCGCGAACAAGTCGCGGAAAACCTGCAACGCGGTTACGTCGGCCGCGGTGGAAGCCTGGTCGCTCCAGGCAGTACGCTCGAGCTGAAAGGTTTGATCCGTATCGGTTGCATTGACCAGGTTCAGGGTGGGACGAAGCGAGACGTGTCCTTGTTCGGGAGGCCACCCGTATTGGGTCACGCGCAGATCGGCCTGGGCCGTCCCATCCACATCCGCAAATAAAGAGATGGAACCGGGCACATTTGAAGCCCGCAACGTGTAACGCCCGCGCTCAAGTCCCACTTGTACAGGCAGTGAACGCAGGGCAGATAAAGTTTGCGCCATCACAACATGCGGCTGCAACTGCGGGCTTCCCACGCAGAACGCCGCTTCGAATTCCACGTGCCGAACGGATGGATTCGGCCTGAAAACCACCTCGATGTTGTGATCAAAATTGACCGTGAAATCGATCTGGCAGGTGTTGCAATGCGATTGACCGCGCACTTCGCCGAGATTGGTGTGTCCCTCTGTAATGCCGCGGCACGCTGGACAAAGCAGGTCCCACGACATGTCGAGAATGCCGGCGCGCGTCGCACGCAGGAACATCTCGAGCACAGCGCGTCGATTCACTTCCCAATGATTGGCGAGCGCGTATGGCCGAATCCGCTGGAGGGACAATTCATCGGCATGATCGAGAAACTCTTCGAGACGCGCCACCAGACTGGCACCTGCGCCCTGCTGGATCACCGTCTCACTCAGGGACTTGAAGCGGGCGCGCCCTCCTGGACTAAGTCCACGCTGACGGGACACGTCCAAGACCGAACCGGCTTTGCCCGTTTTGCCTGGGATGCGGTCATACAACCGGAGGGCTTTCTCAAATCTTTTTTTCGCAACGACACCGATCACAAAAGGGATGGCAAGCGGAGCAAGGATATGGTCCGACTTGATCCATGTTTGATAAAGGATGCGCGTACCGCCTTCGGGGCGAGGATTGAAATCGACCTGCACGCGCATTTCGTCAATTGGCCCTGCGCTGTAGGTTCGGAGCACACCGAATGAATAAGGGTATGTCCACTCGAAAGGCTCCTCCTCCCATTCCACCCTGATGATCGGTAGTTTCATCCGAAGATGTTTGGTGCCTTGCACATTATCCAGCAGCTCAATTTCGGGTTGACCCGTATCGCGATTAAAGCGATTGGTATCCGCTGCGTAGGGCCAGATCGCTTCGGGAGGGGATTGTAAATCCCATTGCCAGGAGAAGTGAAAATCTTGAGTCATGGTGGATAGATGAGGAGAATAGATGGAATTTTACAGTCAATATCATGAAAATACCATTGCTGTCTTGACCCAGAGTGTTAAACCTATTAACAAGACCTTAACTCTGGTGGAAATGTCTTATGGTATAGTTTGTTAACAAAACAAACCATGCCTGAAACCATTCTCGTCGTTGAAGACGAACCCGCCTTGCGCGACACACTTGCATATAACCTGAAAAAGGACGGCTTTACCGTGGAAGCCGTGGGCGATGGCCGCTCCGCGCTTGAATCCGCACGCCGCCTGAAGCCCGATCTGATCGTGCTCGATCTCATGCTCCCTGAAATCGATGGCTTTGAGGTCTGCCGCATCCTGCGCAAGGAGATGATAACACCCATCCTCATGCTCACCGCACGCGATGATGAAATTGACCG
>DATDRD010000399.1:0-4600 GCA_035291925.1 Anaerolineales bacterium | reverse complement strand
ACGTTCAATCCCATCGCAATGCTGCCGATCATGACAGGAGTCTTTGTATCGTGCTGTGCATAGAACGCGCGCGTCAATACTTCCATGACCGAGTGGCCGACCAGTCCCGCCGCGTACCATAGCAACGCCCAAGCGACAAGTTGTACAGCATGTCCATCGAATTCACCGCGCTGGTAAAGCAGAGAAATCAGGGGTTCGCGCAACAATATCAATCCAACACTGGCAGGTAATGCCAAAAGAATCACCCCTCGCAGACTCGCCGCGAGCGAGGCGCGCATCTCATCAGTTTTGCCAAGCGCGTGCTGAGCGGAAAAAGTCGGCATGGCGGCGATCGCCACGGATTGGGCGATGGCAGCTTGCGCCATGAGCATGAGCGAGAAACCATAGGTGATGCTTGCAACACTTCCCTCCCGCATTTGGGAAGCCAGGCTGGTGTTGACCCAGAAGTTAAGTTGCACAACAGCCACGCCCAGCAGGCGCGGCCCCATGAGGAGGATCACTTTTTTGACATCCGGATTTTCAAATCCAAATGTAAGACTATATGTTCCTTTTTGTCTGATGAGAGTTGGGATTTGAACAAGCAAATATGCAAGCGCTCCGATTACCACACCCCATGCCAAGCCATATATTCCCATACGAGGCGAAAGGAGGACCGCGCCAAAGATGATGCCAAGCTGATACAGGGCAGGCGTCAACGCGGGGATGAGAAAGACCTGATGCGCATTGAGGATGCCCGCGATCAATCCGCCGAGTCCAAACAGCACAGCAGAGATCAGTTGAACGCGAAGCAACGAAACGGTCAGTGCGAAGATTTCGGGCTTTTCAGAAAAGCCTGGGGCCAGCGCGTAGCGAACAACCTGTGGTGCGAAAATCGCCAGTAAAACGGCGAGCAGGCTCAGGGTCAGTGTGACCTCGTTCGCGAGCGCAGAGGCGAGCCTCCAGGCGGAATCCTTCTCAGCACGGGCCAGTAATCCCGTGAATGTCGGTATAAAGGCGGATCCGAGCGCGCCTCCCGCGATCAGCAGAAAGAGGGTCTCAGAGACACGGTTGGCCGCAGTGAATGCATCGAGTTCGGGCGAGGCACCGAATGCGCCTGCAACAAGGATGCTGCGTGCCAGACCGGCGAGTTGCCCGAAAAGCAGGGCGAACATTACAGTCCCGGCGGCGCGTGCAATTTGACGGTTCGCGTTGGAAGTTATCACGGTGGAGGATTATAATCGTGAAAACTTTGTGAGGAGAGCGAATGAGCACGGTTGCCCAGCATGGCTATTTATTGATTGCTGATATTTCAGGATATACCTCTTTTGTCGCCGGAACAGAGTTGGAACATTCCCATGAAATTCTCGCGGATCTGCTTGGCACGATTTGTGAAAAGATCGAATCCATTTTGACCCTTCACAAACTGGAAGGCGATGCCGTTTTCGCATATGTCCCGGAGTCAAAAATCACACGCGGCGAGACCATTCTCGAATTGATCGAATCCACCTATGTGGCTTTTCGTGATCGACAGACTTCGATCAAGCGCGCAACGACTTGCACGTGCAATGCCTGCCGTAACATCCCCTCTCTCGACCTTAAATTCATCGCCCATCATGGCGATTACATTATTCAACAGGTTCGTGACATCCGTGAAATGGTCGGTTCGGATGTCAACCTCATCCACCGGCTTCTTAAAAATCACGTGGCCGAAGCCACAGGCTGGCGGGCCTACGTGATGTTCACCGAAAGATCCCTTGACCATCTGAAGCTGAATCTCGATAACACGCATATCCAGATGGAGGAATATGAACATCTTGGAAAAGTAAAAACATACAGTATGGATCTGCACCGGCGATTCAAGGAAATCACAGAGGAGCGCCGAATCGTGCTTGAAGAGAAGGATGCAGACGTTGTCTTCGACATTGATTTTTCCACGCCTCAGCATGTAACATGGGAATGGATCCAGGATCCCATCAAGCGCAATCTATGGTCAGGTGACGTCCACTGGTATGCAGGCGACCGGCCCAAAGGGCGCGCCGGCAAAGGCGCGAGCAACCACTGCGCACATGGAAAATCCCTTAGCACCGAAGTAACTGTGGACTGGCATCCGTTCGAATATTCGACGGTTGATTCGTTCGAAAATGGGAAGAAGATGTTTACAGAGACGTTTCGCTTTGAGCCATTGCCAAACGGCGGGACGCGTCTGCGTGACATTATGCAAATGCACGTACCTCTGCCGCGTTTCATCCGGCGCACCATGGCGCGGATGATTATGGTGCATCAATATAAGTATGACCAGTTGCTGCAAAAAGCTGCTCAACTTGCGGCGGAAGAATATAACCGCAATAAGACTTAACCGATCTGAGGGATTTCATGAAGCCAAGTCAGCATTTTTACATGGTGTTATTCGCAGTTGTTCTGCTGGCTGCCTGTGGGATTGTCCCACAAACACCAACAGTTGAAATCACACAAAGGGCAACCCCCGAAACTCATTTCACGCCCATTGAACTGCAATCGGGTTATGGCGTGCGCGGGGCATGGTACGAGTTGTATTTTACGGATCCGGCCAGCCCGCTTTCCCCTCAAGCCACAGGCGGCCTGGATGGTCCGCTTGTGGAGGCAATCGACGCGGCTCGTTTGAGCATTGACGTTGCAGCCTATAGCCTGAGTTTGAACAGTGTTCGGAATGCCCTTTTGCGCGCGCACGAACGCGGAGCGACCGTCCGCGTTGTGATGGAAACGGGCAATATGGATCGCTCGGACCCCCAAATCTTGATCGAAGCTGGCATTCCCATAGTAGGAGATAATCGCGACGGATTAATGCATGACAAGTTCATGGTGATCGATAGATCTGAAGTATGGCTTGGTTCCATGAACTTCACAGATTCAGGAACTTATGAAGATAACAACAATCTGATGCGCATTTCTTCTGTCGAAATGGCTGAAAATTTCACCACGGAGTTTGAGGAGATGTTCATTGAGCATGCCTTCGGCGAAACTGTGATCCCGGAGACGCCGAATCCCATTGTGACGATGGGTGAGACTCGCATCCTTGTCTTCTTTTCACCGGATGACGGCGTGCTCAACGCGCTTATCCCTTTGTTGAACAGCGCGGAGCAAAGTATTCACTTCCTGGCCTTTTCGTTTACCTCAAACGAGTTGGGTGACATCGTCCGCGCAAAGGCCGAGGCAGGTTTGACCGTTGCAGGCGTGATGGACGAAGGACAGATTTCATCGAATCAGGGCACAGAGTTCGATCCGTTCCAGCAGGCGGAGTTGGATGCGCTGATCGACGGCATCGACGGGCAGATGCATCACAAGGTTTTTGTGATTGATGAAAAGATCGTCGCGCTTGGTTCTTATAATTTTTCCAGGAGCGCTGAGGAAAGAAATGATGAAAACCTCCTGATTATCTATGATGCCGATATTGCAAAACAGTTCATGGAAGAATTCCAACGTGTCTGGGGGCAGGCACACGAATAGAGAGTCGGCCATTTGACGAGTACCTTGAAACTACTTGTAGTCTTTGCTCATCCCGATGATGAATCGCTGGGGATGGGTGGCACCCTCGCGAAATACTCCGCAGAAGGGATTGAGACATACTGCGTCTGCGCTTCACGCGGGGAGAGAGGTTGGTTCGGTTCAGAGGAGCAGAATCCCGGCCTGGAGCGACTCGGCCAGCTCCGCACCAGGGAGCTGGAGAATGCCGTAACAGAACTTGGCATGAAGGGACTCTACTTCCTCGATTATCTGGATGGCGACGTGGATCAAGCGGATCACGCCGAGGCGGTTGGCAAAATCGTCACTCACATTCGCCGCGTTCAGCCGCAGGTGCTTGTTACGTTTCCTCCTGATGGAAACTATGGCCATCCCGATCATGTCGCGGTTGGACAATTCGCCAGTGCTGCAATCGTCTGCGCGGCGGATCCGGGTTACAAAGATCCTGAAAACCTCCCTGCGCACCGCGTTTTGAAACTCTATTACATGGTTGATTCAGAGAACTTCATCAACCTCGTCGCACCCTTCGTAGGCGACATGACCTTCTCGGTGGATGACCAGTTGCGCGGCGAAGTGGCGTGGAAGGAATGGATGATCACCACGCGGATCGACATGGCCGCGCATTGCCATGCCGCATGGCGCGCCATTCAATGCCACCGAAGTCAATTAGCGACCCTGGGCAAGCTGGCCGAAATGCACGAAGACGCGGCGGTCGCTGTCCTTGCAATGCAAGGCACGTTCTACCGCGCATATAGTTTAGTGAATGGTGGAAGAAAGATAGAGACAGATTTGTTTGAGGGGGTCCGCAAATAGGTTTCGCATGGGACCCAATTTTTGATCATCCCATATTCTTTTTCATCGAGAATTTCAACGCGGTTTTATAGACCTTGCTCAACTTCTCACCGAGGGCTTTGGCTTCGGCGTTTCCCTGTCCTGCCGCTGCATCCACCTGTCCAACCAATCCAATTAATGCTTCCATGAGCTGATCGTTGATCAGGTCTTTATTGTCCTCCAGCATTTTCTCAACGGCTGAATCATCGGGCGCGTCGAGTAATTGCTCAATGAAAGCCACTTCGGGCGGCGTGGAGACTTCACGCAGAACCTCAGCCATTTTTTGCAGCTT
>DATDRD010000398.1:0-3971 GCA_035291925.1 Anaerolineales bacterium | reverse complement strand
CGGCTGAACGATCACAAGATACGATGGATATCTGAGAATACCCGGAGGACCATCCATGAAATCCCATTTTGAAATCCTAAAAAAAATACTCGATGAAAAGATCGTTGCCATCGCGAGGCTGGAAAGCGCGGAACAACTGGTGCGTGTCGCGGAGGCGCTCAACGCGGGGAGTATTTCCGTGATCGAATTCACCTGTTCCACCCCGGGCACGTTGGAAATGATAAAACATGCATCGGGACGCTTTGGCGATAAGGCGCTTATCGGCGCCGGGACAGTCCTGGATCCTGAGACGGCGCGCGCCGCCATCCTTGCAGGTGCTGAATTCATCGTTAATCCAACAATTAATCTCGATACCATTGAAATGTGCAAACGATATGGCAAACCTATCATCGCCGGTGCCATGACCCCAACAGAAATGTTGACAGTCTGGGAGGCGGGCGCGGATCTGGTGAAGGTCTTCCCAGCCAGCAACATCGGCGGCGCTGATTATATCAAAGCGGTGCTGGCTCCCCTCCCGCAATTGAGGCTTGTTCCGACAGGCGGCGTCAGCGCGGACAATGCCGCGCAATACCTCAAAGCAGGCGCGGCGGCTGTGGCTGTGGGAGGCAACCTGGTCAATAAGAAAGCTGTTGCGAGCGGTGACTGGGCCATGATCACCGCTGAAGCCCGGCGACTGATCGAGGTTGTCAGGAGCGCGGTGGCATGAGCTACAAGATCTTGGTGACTACCCGTTCGTTCGGGAGCACCTCGTCCAAACCTTGGGATGTATTGAACCAGGCAGGCTGCGAGATCGTAAAAGCCGATCCATCACAGAAGATGACCGAGGTGCGCCTGATCGAGTTACTGCACGGCGTGGACGGAGCCATCATCGGTGTGGTGCCCATGACCGCGCACGTGATGGAACATGCTTCCAGCCTGAAAGTTGTCAGCATGCACGGTGTTGGTGTGAATCACATCGATTTGGCTGTGGCAGCCCAAAGGGGCATTGTGATTGCAAACTGTCCAGGGACGAACGACCAGTCCGTGGCGGATCTGACGATCGGCTTGATGATCTCCATCGCACGCGACATCCCATCAGGAGACAAGACCATGCGAGGAGGCGGTTGGGGCGCGCACGCTGGTATTGAGTTATGGAAAAAGACGCTCGGGCTGGTCGGTCTTGGGCGGATCGGACGCGGTGTGGCTAAACGCGGCCTGGGTTTTGAAATGAAGATACTCGCATATGATCCGTATGTGCAGGCAGAGAATCTGGAAGAAGGCGTTTCGATGGTGGACTTTGATGAAGTCTTCAAGGAAGCTGACTTTGTATCACTGCACGCCACGCTGAGTGAAGAGACACGCCATATGATCGGTGCGGCACAGTTGCAGGCCATGAAGCCGACCGCTTATCTCATCAACACTTCGCGCGGCGCGTTGGTGGATGAGGACGCGTTGTACGCAGCGCTCATCAAGAAGCAAATTGCTGGGGCTGCTTTGGATGTGTACAGCGAGGAGCCGCCAAAGGATAGTCCTCTTTTGCAGTTGGAGAACCTAGTTGTCACACCTCATATCGGGGCGCATACTCGCGAATCAATTGAACGCATGGGCGTGATGGCTGCTGAAAACGTGCTGCGGACTTTGCAGGGCGGCCAGCCGCACCACAGGGTAGCGTAAACCAAGAAGGCGTAGATGTCCGAAAACGAACATAGCGATTGGTTCCTTGGTATCGACTTGGGCACGGGCAGCTGCAAAAGCATCATCGTTGATGAGCAGGCGCGACAGCTCGGCTTTGGCGCGGGCAGTTATGCCAGACGCGAAACCACAGGTAAATGGGATGAGCAAGATCCCCAGGAACTCCTCTCTGCCATGATTCAATCTGTGAGATCTGCCATTCAGGATGCAGGAGTGGATCCGTCAGCATGTCAGGCTTTTAGCATTGGCGGCGCTTATCACAGTTTGATTGCCGTTGACAAATCGGACAAGCCCCTGACGGGTGTCATCACCTGGGTAGATGACAGGGCCATGAAGCAGGCGCAAGCGGTTCGAGATGCACAACAGGCTGTGGAAATCTATAAACAGACTGGCTGTCCAGTCCACGGCATGTATCCGCTCTACAAAATGATCTGGATGCGAGAAGAACAACCACAGATTTTTCAACAAGCCACCCGCTTTATTTCAGCCAAGGAATATGTCACCAAACAATTAATTGGCGACTATCTGGTGGATATTGGAATCGCGGCAGGTTCAGCCCTGCTAAATACGAATAGTTTTGCATGGAATCCATTGTCCCTGGATTTGGCTGGTATTCGCCCCGACCAACTTTCACCGCTGGTCGACCCCAGGCAGGTAGTCAAAGGATTGCGTGCCGAACTCGCGGCCCAAATGGGCATCCCCAAGGAAACGCCCCTCGTACTTGGCTCCGCCGACGCGGTCAATTCCAGTCTTGGTGCTGGCGCGGTCTTGCCAGGGCAAGCCACCTGCATGATTGGCACCAGTGGCGCGTTCCGCATCATTGCCCCGCGCCCCATGTTGGA
Source organism: Anaerolineales bacterium (assembly GCA_035291925.1). Classification (GTDB taxonomy): domain Bacteria; phylum Chloroflexota; class Anaerolineae; order Anaerolineales; family Villigracilaceae; genus Defluviilinea. Next base: position 1,458 of record DATDRD010000398.1, on the reverse strand, counting down.
CGAGCAGGCGCGCACTTGGTGCTATGCGATCGATGAAGGTCATTGGCTCGTAGGCGGTGCCATCAACAATGGCGGACTAGCGCTGACCTGGCTTCGGGATGCACTCAACCAGTTGATGCAAACCCAGACGAATGAGACCCGCATCACTTTTGACGATCTGGTTGCTTCCGCTTTGCAAATCCCACCCGGCGCTGACGGGTTAATCTGTCTCCCCTTTTTTGCTGGCGAGCGCAGTCCCTACTGGAACATGAAGGCGCGCGGTGTCTTCTTCGGGCTGACCCTAAGCCACGATGCCCGCCATATGGCGCGGGCATTGATGGAGGGAGTTGGCTACCGTCTGCGCAGTATCCGCGATGTACTCGATGAATTGGGTACAGGCGTCCATGAAATCCGCGCCTCTGGTGGATTCACCCACTCTGACTTGTGGCCACAGATTATTGCCAGCGTGCTCAATCACGATCTGACTATCCCTGCAAGCGGGGAAACCTCCAGTCTGGGTGCCGCCTTCTGGGCATTGTTGGGAAGCGATGTAGTGGAACGATTTGAAGATTTACATTCCCTGGTGGAGATCACCAAAACATACAGCCCCAAGCCGAAAGAGGCGGACTTGTACGATTCGCTTTATCGGATCTACATGGAATTATATTTTCAGCTTGGAAAATTATTCGATCAAATCTCCTTGATTTGACAATTGCCGTAGTTGGGTGTGACAATCAAATCGAGCAGCTTTTCGATGCGCTGCGATTGCCAGATCCTCACCGACCGCGCACGGTTAAGGCCCTGGCTGGAAGTAGGGAGATCGCAGCTATACCTCTGGAGGAGGCACTGCTCCTTCGGCAGGCCGGTGATCACGATAACAGTTCACGCTGAGAGCTATGATATTGACTACTGCAACCTTACTGGAACCGCATTGGAGAGTTTGAAAACATTGGCCAGATTCCACCCATTTTGCCCTTATCTATCCCCCGGATTGGACTGTTTAAGACTCCTGAGACTGGTTGGAGATGCTTTTGAGCAACTCTGGATCAGCTAGTAACTAATAGGAAGAGCCTTCAACACAGAAAGGCTCTTCCTTGATAAGTATTTGATTTATCGAGGGTCGTCAATATTTCTAAGATGGCTAACAACATCTTGATCATTTTTGAACTAGTGGTTTGCTTTGCACTCGAACTTATGATGTTTCTTGTCACATATTTTTCGATAACAAATGAAGTCTATTTCCAATCAGTTCTAAAAAGCCACATCACAGCTTACGTCAACGGCTGAAAACACCCGAACCTACTCGTGGGACAGGCTCTCCAAAACGGTGGAAACCGGTTACTCCTGCAATGGCCGCAGACATCACCGATCACATCTGGACAACAACCGAGTTGCTCTCCTTTCGAGTACCTGCACAATTCTTGGATCAATTGTCAAAGATCAAGCCCTTGTTTGCCTTGCCAGACGAAGTCCATCAAG
>DATDRD010000397.1:0-5470 GCA_035291925.1 Anaerolineales bacterium | reverse complement strand
TGCCCGAATAAACATAACCGCCCTCCCCAACCTGATACCATACGCGGTTATAAGCAGCTTCGTCCTCACTGATGGTTGTGTTCGTAATCGGCAATATTAGATCGTGCCAGTACAGCTTGAGACGTTTGGCTTTGAAGTCCGGTTCGTCATACTCCCATATGGTGCGGTCAACGACGCGGCCCTGCAGGTTATCGAAATCATCCTGCTGAAGAAATTTCATGCGCAGATTCGGGCACAGCACCCCCATCAAGCCATAGCCGCTTAATTTCAGAAAATCACGCCGGGAAAGAACGGCCCTGCTCATAGTGAAACAATCGCCACTGAGTCACTGAGACTCATTTTTCTCCGGGTCTCGGTGACTCAGTGGCTGATCTGCTAATAATGCACGTTCACCACGGTGCCCATATATGACCAGTTATACAACCAGGCTGCATCGTCAATGCTCAGGTTAACGCAGCCGTGACTCATCGGCGTTCCAAAATTATTGTGCCAGTATGTGCCGTGCAATCCATAGCTTTTATGAAAATACATTATATACGGGACATCAGGAAGAAAATAACCGGGACCGCGCATACTTCCGGAACGGAGTCTGATGTAAACCTTAAACTTTCCTGTTACCGTCGGGGTGCGCGCTGTGCCCGTTGAAACGATAAATGAATTCACGATCGTGTCGCCTTCATAGGCATATACACGCTGGTTGGATAGGTCCACATCGATCCAGCGCACATCGTTTCCACTGCCGGCGACCACTGGCCCGGAAGAGGTGGGCGGAACATATTCGCTCGTGGGGGTATCAGGGATGATCTCCATCGCCAGCGTGCCGGGCGTCTCGGTCACTTCGGGAGTCTGCGAAGCAATGATCACCTCAGTCGGGATTTCTGTGGGCGTTGACGTGGGCACATCAGTTGATGTGGATCCTGGTCGTACATTCGTTGGAACAGCTGTCGGCGTATCTACAAGCGCCGGGGCGAATGCACTTGCATCAATGGGAGTGATCGCGGACTTGGCGATCTCGACAGGCGCCCAGAGATTTTCCTCCGTAGGAGTGGGCGCGGGAGCGCTGACGCTGCTTACGATGGCTGCAAGCGCCGGGCTGGTCAATGCGAAGAATGCGATCAACCCAATCAGCAAACATCCTGCGCCAATCAATAAAGCGGGATAAAGCCAGTTTATCCCTTTTGACTTTGGTTCAGGGAACGGGATCGCCGTTTGATAGGCGTGCTTCTCCTCGAGACCGGCAGCCGCTTCGTCTCGACTATTCCCTGCGGTCGCAACGCTGGCCTTCGAAGCCTGCGCCTGCTCCGAGCGGCCCGAAGCCCATTCCACGCCTTTGCGTGCGCGCGTGCTCTCAGGCTTGAGCTCCAATGCTTTCCGGGCATACGCGAGCGCATCCTGTGGATTCGGGTCAGATGCGGCCAGCACCAGCCACGCGTCCTCCATGTCGGGCGCCAGGAGGGCGGCCTGCTCACCCAACCGCCGCGCTGACTCAGGGTCGCCGCGCAGCAGGGCCTCGCGCGCTTTGATCACGTACTCACGGGCTTCGACAATTTTGTTGTTCATAAGATGACCTTTAATAATCGAGAATGTCATTGCGAGGAGGGCGTAGCCCGACGAAGCAATCTCCCTCGCTGGGAGCAATGGCAACTTTGGAGGGGATTGCTTCGTCGCCTCGGTCTAGACGATTAGCGTCTCGACCAGTGGCTCCTCGCAATGACATGGCTTTGCTACCATTGAATTTCCACCGGCGTGCCCATCTCGGCCCAATCATATAACACCTGCGCTTCGTATGTCCCAAGGACTACACATCCATAGGAAACCGGCCTGCCCAGAAAACCAGCCCACAAAGTGGCACCATTCGATAGAATAGGCAAGGCATGGATTCCATTTTCCAGGCCATGGGACCAGTAGATTCCCAGCCAGTTTGGCATCCAGATATTCCACGTTGAACCGTAGGCGTTGGGTATTTTGCTCTGCACCTGGAAGGTTCCGATACGCGTGGAGTTACCCATTCCTGTGGAGGCTACAAAACTATAGAGGAGCGCATCGCCTTCATACACGTACATATGCTGCTCTGAAATATCCACGAGAACATATTTCGAACCTCCGTACGAGACTACAGGCCCGGATAATGATTCCTGCGCGGCAGGGACAGCTGCATTCTCAACGATTTCCATCACGATGGAAGCGGGAGTTTCAGTAACAGCAGGCGCGGGTGTGTCGGTTGGAATCATGATGGAAGTAGCCGTATAGGTTGGCTTGGAGACATTTGCGTAGGCCCACAGATTCTCCTGCGTTGCTGTAGGGGACGCGCCAAATACATCGATGACGGAGGCGTTCGCAGGAGATGACATGATAAAAAAGATGAGGCTGATGCACAGGAATAATGGGATCAGCCACAGGCCTGGAGGGATGCGAATGTGTCTATTTGAGGAAAAGGCGTTCATGGCGTCAGGTTGGGAATGGGAGTCGGTTCGACGTTCTCGTTATTTGCGAAACATAAAATGCCTTCCACCACCCCGGCCGCGACGCGGTCAGTCTGCTTTGTGAGCATCTCGCGGTCAAGATTGAGGAATCCGGTTTCGATGATGGCGGCAACCGTGCTCGGATCAATTTCGCGGAAGGCATGATATTCGCGCATGTCGCCCGTGATGCTTCCGGCGTGGAAGGTCATGTTGGTAATGGCTTGATAGCGATCCACGAGGCAGGCAGTCAGGCGATTGGCGCGGTTGAGGTCGTTGGTATTGAGCGCCGCGGCCACCTTGAAGCCGGTGGCTTCGTCGTTAACGTATTCACAGGAATCGTTATGAATGGAAATGATGGCGAGGGCGCGATACCCGTTCAGGCGCGTATCGAATTCCCGCAATAGATCCACCTGATAGCCTCTTTGTGTCAGTTGCTGTTGTACCAGCGCGGCGATCTCCAGGTTTACATCTGCTTCTGTAAGCGTGACTTCGCCGTTCCCATCCCGGCAGACCGCGCCCGAATCATTTCCTGAGTGTCCTGCAACGATGCCAATGCGTATTTGGGGTTGTGGCGTAAGGATTGTATCGACTTGCTGGGGTGTGAGGAGCAGGCTCAACCGTTCATAGACGTTGCCTGACACCAATCCCTGTGAAGGCAGGGCAGTAAAGAGCGTTGCCAGTAGAATGGCAACGCCAAGCGTGGTTTGCAGGGCTCGCAAGGAGCGAACGCGGCCACGGCGCACAGGGCGGGATGACGCTGGATCCATATCGCTTTCGTGTAATAGTACCTTATTAAGAGATTAACGTACAAGGGTTAAGAGGTTACGTGCGCACCTCTCGCTCAGTTTTTTTTATCTTGACTCACCTACCCCTCCCCGTTATCATGATACACCACTGGAGAAAACATGACGATTGATTCAGAACAACTTCGCCATGCCATGCGCGCCTGGACGACCGGCGTTGCTGTGATTACGGCAGCGCATGATGGTCAGCAATATGGCATGACGGTAAACTCGTTCACATCCGTCTCACTGGAGCCGCCGCTGGTCTCGGTCACTTTAAAACAATTAACACACACACATGAATTGGTGGTAAAGTCTGGCGAGTTCTCCATCACAATCCTTTCTTCCGATCAGAAGGAACTTTCAGATCGTTTTGCAGGGAAACTCGCTGATATCAAGGATCGTTTTGAAGGAGTACCTACCGAAACACTGATCATGGATGCGCCTTTGCTGAAAGGTGGCATCGCTTACTTCAATTGCCGCGTGCTGAAATCGATCCCTATCGGTGAGAATACCTTCTTCCTGGCGGAGGTCGCTGCGGCTTGTGGTGAAGGTGACGGTGAGCCGCTGGTGTATCATAACCGGGTATATTGGGAATTGACCCTACCCCCACCCAACCCCACCCCCAAATTCCGGGAACTTGGCGGAGGGCCAGAAAGGGGATACAACTTATGAAAAATAAACTTACTTCGGAAGAACAAAGAACTTTGATCCGCCTGGCGCGCGAGGCAATCGAATGCGGGGTAAAAGGCCAAAAGCTACCGCCTCTGGATAACTCATCCCTATCGTTTCACCTGCGAGAACAGGGGGCATCGTTCATTACGCTTACCGTGCATGGACAACTGCGCGGCTGCATCGGCGCGCTGGAACCCTACCAGCCGCTTGCTGACGATGTCCGTGAACATGCCGTCGCCGCCGCGCTCCAGGACCCGCGCTTTCCTCCGGTGCAACCGGATGAGTTAAACGGGATCAAGATCGAGGTCTCGCGATTGACGCGCCCCATCCCGCTTGAATATAAAGACGCGGATGACCTGTTATCCAAACTGCATCCAAATGTGGATGGAGTCATTTTGCGCGATGCCGCAGGTCATCGGGCCACGTTCCTTCCACAGGTCTGGGAGAAGATCGGAAGCCCCGCGGAGTTCCTGGATCATCTTTGCTACAAGATGGGTGTGAGTCATAACTCATGGCGGAGCAGACATTTCGATGTGCTCGTGTACCAGGTGGAGGAATTTCACGAGTAGGGTAAAATCAGCCCATGGCTGACGATGCAGTATTCCAGGAAGCAGTGGAGGCCCTGCGTGAGGGGAACAAAATACGTGCACGCGAATTACTCACAGGTTTACTGAAGACCGACCAGAACAACGCGACCTATTGGGTTTGGATGAGTTCCACGATGGACACCACCAGGGAGCGGATCTATTGCCTGCAGACAGCGCTCAAACTGGACCCGGAAAATGCCGCCGCGAAACGCGGCCTGATTTTGCACGGCGCGTTACCTCCCGATGAAACCGTTCAGCCTTTCCCATTAAACAGGCCGCGCGCCTGGGAGGAAAAGCTCCTGCTCGCGCATGAAAAGCCAAAGCCAAAAGGCTGGGAGGCGATCAAAGCCAGTCCGGCAATCCGCCTGGGCGGATTCGCTGCGCTGGGTGCCCTCCTTATCGGCGCGGTGGTGTTCGCGTTCATTATTTCGGGCGCGAATCAGGAGTTACGACCAGCCACACGCACACCCGGACCTTCACCAACTTATACACTCACTCCCACAGCACTCAATGCGACTGCACAACCTGCCGTATTCAATACATCCGCCCCGCTTTCTGAATTGCTTTCCGTGCCATATACGCCGACGGCTTTATACGTGAACACACCGCGTCCACCGGAATCAAAAGATACGTATCTCGCTGTAAGAGCCGCGTTCCAAAAAGGCGATTGGGATGAAGTCATTCGTGGGATGCAGGAAGTCATCAGGCTGGAGCCCGAAGCGGCGGATACATATTATTACATGGGTGAAGCCTATCGTTTTAAGGGTGATTATGGGAATGCCTTTCAATCGTATGGATTTGCGCTTGAGAAAAACCGGGACTTTGGTCCCGCGTACGTTGGCATGGCACGCGCCAGGCTGGCGAGTGACGCCAACGCGAATGTGCTTCCGCTTTTGGATGATGCCATCCGATTGGATCCCAATTTTGGCGAAGCCTATCTCGAACGCGCCAGGGTCAAATTGAG
>DATDRD010000396.1:0-5752 GCA_035291925.1 Anaerolineales bacterium | reverse complement strand
TGGCTATGGTATGCCATTCCACCGTCCGTACGGATTAGGCTTCGGCTTTGGATGTTTCGGCCCGCTGCTTGCGTTCTTCCTCATATTCCTGGCCTTCCGCTTCCTTTTCTGGGGTCCGCGCTGGGGCTGGGGTCAGCATGGCGGGCATGGCCCATGGCGCAGGGATTGGGGCGAGGGCGGTGTCCCGCCAATGTTTGAGGAATGGCACAAGCGCGCTCACCGCGAAGCGGAGCAGCCTGAAGAAAAGAAGGAATAAGAACGTATAATTGTATTGCATGTCGTTGCGAGCGCACGTTGCGAAGCAATCCCCCCGTTCAACGAGGAGATTGCTTCGGGCTGTTGCCCTCGCAATGACATCCCAGGACTATGAAAACCATCCTCGTTGTAGACGACGAACCCAAGATCACCCAGCTCGTGCGCGATTATCTCGAGCGTGCGGGTTACGGCGTTCTTGTTGCGCATGATGGCAAGCTGGCACTATCTCTGGCTAAGACTGAGAAACCGGACATGATCGTTCTCGACCTTGGCCTGCCTCAGCTCGATGGGCTGGACTTCACCCGCGAGTTTCGCAAATCCTCCAATGCGCCGATCATCATGCTGACTGCGCGCGCCGAAGAAACCGATAAACTCATCGGTCTCGAACTCGGCGCGGATGATTACATAACCAAGCCATTCAGTCCAAAGGAACTGGTCGCGCGTGTACGCGTCGTGTTTCGTCGGATGGAAAATGTTGCGAGCGCAAATACGGAAATGATTCGCGTTGCTGATATTACTCTCGATGTTCCGCGTATGCGAGTCAGCGCAGAGACGCGCGAGATCGAAGAACTGACGCCGACCGAATTTGAGTTGCTGGCTACATTGGCGCGCCAGCCCGGACGTGTGTTCACCCGCGCTCAGTTATTGGACGCGATCCATGGTGTGGCGTTTGAATCCTATGAACGCGCAATCGACGCGCATATCAAAAATATCCGCCGCAAGATCGAAGTCAAAGCCGGCGAGCCGCAGTATATTCTGACCGTTTACGGTGTTGGTTATAAGTTCGTGGATAAATAACTTCAAATTAACGGTGGTTGAGTAGAGCCGAACGAGTGAGGCTCGTATCGAAACCACCTGTTGCAAATAAAATCTGCATGAAACAGGTGGTCTCGACACCTGCACTTGCATGCTGGTGCAAGTGTACGGCGGGCAAACTCCGCCTACTCGACCACCGAGCATATTTATGAAACATCACCCACCCTTTTCCTCTCGTCATCGTCCGCTGTGGTGGCCTGAAAACGAAGAATGGCCCCCAACACGCGAGGCCTGGCGGCGCGTAGGCAGGCGTAATCCCTTCTTTCGCAGGATGGGGTGTCTGTTCTTTGGGTTTGCGTTCCTGGCCTTCATGGGCTTGCTGGCGATTCTCAGATTGATCCTCGCTCCATTCATAGAATTCCATGGACCGCCGCCTTTCGACAGGCCCGATTTTATTTTCCCGTTTGGGCTTTTAGGTTTTGTTTTGTTGTTGCTGGCGATAGGATGGGGCGCGCGCAGCTTGCGACGGATGTCTGTGCCGTTGGATAATTTACTGGAGGCCTCAAACAAAGTTGCGGAGGGAGATTTCTCCGCGCGCGTGGAGGAGAAGGGTCCGCCTGAAGTTCGCGCGCTAACGCGTGGATTCAATTCGATGGCGGAGCGTTTACAGGTGAGTGACCAGCAGCGACGCAATATGCTTGCGGATGTGTCGCACGAGTTGCGCACACCGTTGACGATCATCCAGGGAAACGTGGAAGGTATCTTGGATGGGATGTATCCCGCCGATGAAGCGCGCTTGAAGTCGGTGCTTGAAGAGACACAAGTCCTTTCGCGATTAATAGATGATCTTCGCACATTATCCCTTGCCGAGAGCGGGGCGTTGCAGTTGAAACGCGAGTCCACGGACCCGGGATCCTTTTTTCGGGAAATTGTTTCCGGCTTTGAGGCCCAGGCAAAGGAAAAGGAAATCAAAGTTGATCTGTCCCTGGTGGATGTGGAGGCAATGAATATTGATCCTCAACGCGTCCGTGAAGTGTTGACCAATCTACTGTCGAATGCGTTGCTCTACACGCCACGAGGAGGCGTGGTCCAGGTCAATTTATCGGAAACACGCTCAGGCGTCGAAAGAAGCGTGATGATTTCCGTCGAAGATAGCGGCTCGGGGATTGCATCCGAAGACTTGAGCCGGATCTTCGATCGATTCTATAAATCCAGTGACTCAGGCGGGATGGGATTGGGCTTGTCGATTGCGAAGTATTTGGTTGAGGCGCATGGCGGAAAAATTTGGGCGGAAAGCGAAGTGGGGCGGGGGACGAAGATTTCGTTTACACTCCCGGCGTAAGCGCGGGGTTATCCCGCCTCTACATCGTGGTAAAATATGCCCCTGCGATTTCAGCCCGCATGCGTCCCTGCACGCAACCTCTCTTGCCTGCCTGAAACACAAAAACACTAAGGAGAAAAAACTAAGATGGTTCGTATTCGTTTACGTCGTATTGGTCTCAAAGGCCAACCCACGTATCGCATTGTGGCCGCCGATAAGGAGTCCCCTCGCGATGGTCGCTTTTTGGAAATTCTGGGTTTCTATAACCCACGCACAGATCCCGCCACGATTCACGTGAAGGAAGACCGCGCCTATCATTGGATGAAGAACGGTGCTCTGCCAACCGAATCAGTGGCGCAGGTTTTCAAGAGCGCGGGCATCATTGATCGCTTCGAGCGCTTCAAGATGGGCGAGGCTGTTGAGACGCTCGTGAAGGAAGGCGAAGAAGCTGAAGTCAAGCGCGGCGCGTCAAGTAAGACGGGCAGGAGTTAGTTTTATATCATTGCGAGCCCACGAGAGGCAATCCCCTCGTCAATTTGGAGATTGCTTCGTCGGGCTAACGCCATCCTCGCAATGGCATAGGTGACAATATGAAAGACCTGATCGAATATATTGCCAAATCCTTGGTTGATCATCCTGAAGAAGTGCAAGTGCGGGAAAGCGGGGGCGGCTCACGCGTGCGCGTTGAGTTGAGCGTGTCGAAGGATGATATGGGACGCGTGATCGGAAAAGGCGGTAAAGTCGCCAATTCCATCCGCACTCTCCTGCGAGTGGCGGCCGAGCGGGAAGGCAAAGAAGCCACCCTCGATGTGGTAGAGCCAGAATAATGGCTGGGAACAAAAACGCTTCAGGCTCGCCAGACGGCGAGCCTGTCTATTTGACAATTGGTTTTCTTCGTCGTCCGCATGGCGTGCGCGGGGAGATCATCCTGGATCTGCGTACCGACTTCCCCGAACGGCTGAAAAGTGGCAGGAGGCTTTTGGTTGGTGAAGAACATAAGCCGATGACGCTTGCAAGCGCGCGCCCGCATGCCAAAGGCATGTTGATAAAGTTCAATGGTGTTGAAACGCCGGAAGATGTGGGACAGTTTCGTAATCAATGGGTATATGTCGAGGCGTCGGATGTGCCGCCTCTGCCGGAAGGCCAGATCTATCAACACGAACTTTTCGGATTTGCAGTTGTAGATGATGGCGACAATCTGCTCGGTGACTTGGTGGAAATCATCGAGACAGGCGCGAACGACGTGTATGTTGTGAGGGATGCAACCGGGCGCGAAATCCTTCTGCCGGCCATTCCGTCGGTCATTCTGGAACTGGATCGTGCCCGCCGTTTAATGCGCGTTCACCTGCTCGAGGGGTTATAATCCGCGCTTGGCTATGGATGACAAACGCTATTGGATAGGTTTTAACTTGATCAAAGGCATCGGCGCTGTACGCATGCAGGCGTTGATACAGCATTTTGGCGATCTGGAAGTTGCGTGGAAGGCAGCGCCTGCTGATTTGGCGGAAGCAGGCCTGGGTGCGAAAGTGATCGAGCGTGTCCTCCAGGCGCGCGAAGAGGTTGATCTGAGAAAACTGTGGGAGAAGATCGAATCACAGGGAATCAAAATCCTAACCTGGCAGGATGAAGCTTATCCGGGACGATTAAAAGAGATTGACCAGCCGCCGCCTGTGCTGTATATTCGCGGAGAATACCTGCCAGATGACCTGTTTGCTGTTGCAATTGTTGGCACAAGGCGGGTGACTGCTTATGGGAGGCAGATCACAGAGGAAATTTCATCATTTCTAGCGGCGAACGGAATTACAGTCATAAGCGGTCTGGCGCGGGGTGTGGATGCAATTGCTCATCAGAGCACATTGAAAGCCGGTGGAAGGACAATTGCCGTATTGGGCTGCGGCGTTGATAAGATCTATCCGCCTGAACACCGCGGGCTTGCAGAACAAATGATGGAGCGCGGTGCGATCATCAGCGATTACGCCCTGGGCACGCCGCCAGATGCATCCAATTTTCCCCCGCGCAATCGTATCATTTCCGGGTTATCATTGGCAGTCGTTGTCGTAGAAGCAGGTGAGACAAGCGGCGCATTGATCACCGCCGAGTTCGCCGCCGAACAGGGACGTGAAGTATTTGCAGTGCCTGGTAGTATACTTGCGCCTCAAAGCAAAGGCACCAATAAGCTAATTCAGAAGGGCGCATTGCCTTTGTTGAGTATGGATGACCTGATGCAAGCATTGGATCTAACGCGCGTGGGTGAGCAGAAAGCCGCACGAAAAGTGATCCCTGCTGATGAAACAGAAGCGCGTTTGATGAACGTTCTCGGCAGCGAACCTCTACATGTGGATGAAATACGCAACCAGGCTGAACTGCCCATCGAAAAAGTTTCAGCCACATTAGCCCTGATGGAGCTTAAAGGGATGGTACGTCAGGTGGGCGGCATGAATTATGTCGCTGTGCGTGAGGAACAGTCCGACTATTTCGCTTAGGATATAGGATATGGAACATTCATATGTGGTGATTATGGCTGGAGGTGGGGGAACTCGCCTTTGGCCCCTCTCAAGAAAAGAAAAGCCGAAACAATTGCTGTCTTTGTTGGGAAAAGAAACCCTGTTTCAGAGCACTGTTGCTCGTCTTGAAAAACTCTTTCCTCCAGAAAGAATCGTGATTGTTACAGTCGCTGAGCTGGCGCGTGAGATGCAGGAGCAGGTGCCTTCGATTCCTGCTGAAAATTATTTGATCGAACCAGCTCCACGCGGCACCGCCTCTGTGGTAGCATTGGCGGCTGCGGTACTTAAAAAACGTGATCCGCAGGCAGTTATGGCAATCCAGACCTCAGATCACTATATACGCAATCGTGATTTGTTCCATTATCTGATCAGGACCGCATTTGATGTTGCGAAGAAAAATTACCTTGTTACGCTTGGAATTGCGCCGACGTTCCCTTCCACCGGCTATGGCTATATTCAACAAGGTGAACCGCTGGATGGCGATTACCAATATCCTGTTTATAAGGTCCAGCGCTTCAAGGAAAAACCAGATCAGGAGACTGCCCAGCAATTATTGCATAGTGGTGACCATTCATGGAATAGCGGTATGTTTATCTGGCGCGCAGATGCCATCCTGGCGGAGATCGAGAGGCAGATGCCTGAACTTTCCAAAGCCGTCAAGGAAATTTCTGCTGCATGGGACACCCTCAAACAGGACGAGGTTTTGCAGGAATACTGGCGTGATTTGAAAAACCAAACCATCGATTACGGCATCATGGAAAAAGCGAAGCAGGTTGCGGTCTTGCCGGCGGGTGGATTGGGTTGGAGCGATGTGGGTTCATGGAATTCACTCTTTGAAATCCTCCTACCGGATATGAATGGGAACGTAGCCACCAGTGCACAACACCTGGCGCTGGATACACATAATACGCTTGTT
>DATDRD010000395.1:0-4233 GCA_035291925.1 Anaerolineales bacterium | reverse complement strand
TGTTAAAGCCGACAACCGGTACGCCCATCGTTTCCAGATATTCGAGCGTGGCAGGAAGATCGAGGATCGCCTTCGCCCCCGCACATACCACGATCATCGGAATTGTCCCCAACGCCTGTAAATCTGCTGAGATATCAAATTGTGACTCACGATGCACGCCGCCGATCCCGCCGGTGGCAAAGACTTTGATGTTGCTTTGTTTACAGGCAAGCATTGTCCCTGCGACGGTTGTGCCGCCACAGGCTCCTTTCGTAATAACTGTCGCAAAGTCGCGCGGGCCAACTTTATAGACATCTTCTTCATTTGCAAGTCTTTCAAGCTCAGCATCCCTTAATCCAATGTGGAGATAGCCATCCAGAAACCCGATAGTAGCGGGTGTTGCACCCTCCTCGCGGACTGTGCGTTCCATATCGTGTGCCAACTGCAGGTTATACGGGCGCGGCAGTCCGTGTGTGAGCACAGTCGACTCAAGCGCGACGATTGGCATTTGTCCTTTTGATCCCTTTCGGACTTCAGTGGATCTCTTAAGACTAATCATGGACGGATTGCTTGATCGTGCAGAAACGCCTGCCAAACTACGATCTCCCCGCCCAGTGAATGCCCAATTGATCGTCTATGTGCTTTATGGCTTCTTCGAGATTTGGTGGAACAGATTCGTTCTTGGCTTTCATGAATTCAACCGTCTCGATAAACTGCTTGCGGTAATCCAGTAAAAGCGACCTCATTCCCTGTTTATGGTCTGTATCTCTGTGTTCTGTTGATGACGCCTTCTTTTCTTCCTGTATTGCTTTTGATAGTATAAATTTCAAGACGGCATCATCCTTGTCTTCCAAATCATCAGCGTTCAGAATCACATCGTCGTGATTTGCTTGCTTACTATCTTTCTGCTTGCTTTCTTCTTTCTTCACTGTTCTTTTAGTTTGTTTTTTTGAGCCGGAAATGTTGTGGTAGGCGGCAATGGGAACGCTGTTGATCAACGCCTCCATCTTTTGAACGATCGCTTCTCCTTCTGCTTTGTTCATTGTTTCCTGGCTTCCATTCTCCATGTTTTCCTGGCTGAGTTTCCATGCTTCCAGGTGTTTTTCAGGAACGATTTCAACGGGTGTTTTCCACGTGCCAACGCCGATCCAGTGGAGTTCCACGCCGTTGTTACGGGCGCTCTTTGTAAATTCCTCCGCGAATTGAGAGAACAGGCTGGTAATCTTGTGGCGCGGGGTGAAATCGGGTAGGGGTTTCACTTCTCTTGCTTTAGGCGGGTCTTCAGTCGACTGAGTTAACTGTCGTACCTGCTCGGCGATTACTTCCTCGCGTTGTTTTGCCTTTTCAAATTCCGGCAGACCGATGCTTGCCAGATACACGGTAAGATAGCGCTCGCTCATGAACCCACCGAGTTTGCCGCGGATCAAGCCGATCATATTGTTGATCCACGAAAATTCATAAGTGGAGGGATTGGGAAGATCGGGCGTGACCCTGGAAGAAGCCTTGTAAATAATTTGCTCAACGGCTTCCCTGCTAAATGGATAGGGAGACTCTGAGGATGGTTTTACGCCCTCCCCGCGATAAATACTGAACATTAGCCGGACGTCTGTTGCGGTGATGGGTATTCCATCACGGCTTCGGCGTTTCACCGACTGCGATTTTGGATCCTGATCGCGCAGGTCAACATAATGCTCGCGGATATCAATTGCCTGGCGGAATCGTTCAAACCCTTCCAGCGTGGCTTTGCCGCCCAGCTCTTTTCCCGTCGGTCCAATGATGTGTGGAGTGCCATCTGGCTTTTCAAATAGTGCAACCGAGTCCAGGTCTACAGTAACTTTGCCAGGACCGCCGATCAAATAATTCGGTGACTGTCGGTGCTCATCTGATATCTCTCCATGGCTGACGCGGATGGTTTCGTCACTGCCTGAGAGAGCCACTTCGCTGACGAATTTCCGGGCAACACCTACATCTTCAAGTTCAAAGACATCTGCCAGGTAGATCGCGGCAGATTGCAAAGCAATAAAGAAGGACGCCAGGAAAATCGGAAGATATTGAAATGTACGCGGATCCGTGAATGCCTGCAATCCAAGGAAGAAAAATTTTGTGAACGGGTCTCCAACATAAGATGCGGCATAAAGGGGATTGAATAGATATAAAAAGATATCCTGAATCTGCTGTGCCCACAGGATCAACGGATAATATCTCAAACTCATCACGAAGCCGCTGATAAATAATAGAAAGAGCAGATACCACATGCGGCGGGCGGCTCTTTCTGGTCTAAGGTCAAAAATCCTGTTCAGGAATGTGTTACCTAATCGGACAAATAATTCCTTGAAAAGGTGTCCCTCTTTTTGCAGGGCTGTTTGACCGGTAGAAATTGCGAGCGTGGTCATGTGCCGTTCACCTCAACCCACTTGATAATGTCTTCCAATTCCTGTTGCTCGTCTGCCATGCGCCGGCGCAATTGATCGTTGTTGATGATGATCGTGCGCGTCCGCATGAGGAGGGTCTTGAGCGTTTCCTCCAAGCCGACAGGCTTCTTCTGGATCAGATCGTGGCTAAGCCAATCAGCATACTGGCGCATCGCCTTTTCCTGCCCGGCAGATTCAATGATATTCCGTCTTCGTTCAATTTGCTCACTCTCTGCTTTGGCATTGTTCAACCATGTGGCTGACCACCTTTGAATGATTGTCTCTTCTATTGCCGGATTGAGGCGAAGATTGCTGATACCCACATTGAGAACTTTGAGACCGCGATTCTGTAACAATTTATATTCTCGGCTGGGTATCGTTCCGATGCCGCGAACACCATGGTCATCCAGAATATCAACTTCAGCCTGCGTCAGCCGCGCTTTGACCATCTCGTTGATAACCTGCAGGGCGGTTTTCTTTTGAGCCTCACTCTTGCTGAGAGGCACGGCAGGTTGAGGAACCGGTGACTGAGGGGTAGTTCTTTTGGCTTTGTCTTCTTTTTTTCCTTCCAGCCATCCGATCATCCTTGCCATGAATAGATTGATTTCACGGAGCATGGCGGCAAGGCCACCTTGTAAAGCTTCCCGTCTCGCGCCGACTTGTAAAGGCTGGCTGAGAGGATCAATCTCCTCCTCGGTTGGTTGTGAAAGTTGCGGCGGTGGAGGTGGAATAACATGGTCAGCCTTGAACAACTCATCAAGAGTAAATTTGGCAACATATTCCCGCCAGACATCCACAGCTAGCAAAGCAGGGAGTTGATTCCATGCCACTCGGTGGCGGTGTGAATCAGATGGAGCGTTTGGGTTGATGCCTTCGCCCAGAATTGCCCTCTTAATTGCCTCTTTATCTTTTTCTTCGATCTTTTTGTCTTTTTGTGTATTGCCTGTTCGATACCCGAAACGCGAACCCGATTGTGCCTCTTTGGGAAATCCTGTGTCCACCCTGAACGTGACTGAAATATTCGGAATCACCTCAATGCCGTCACGCGTCAAGGCGCTGACCTGTTTGCGACGATCCTGAATCTGGTTAAATTCTTCGTCGCTTTGTTCTTCTTTTTTATCTTCAAAAGGCTTGTCGGATTCCCTAGGGCCAACCAATTGAGATTGAATATGCAGGTCTACAGTGCCTGCAATGTATTCACCGTTTTCGATGAAATGTACGCCGGGACCAATGGTCTGTTTGATCGCTACCGCCGTACGCGTGACCGCGGCGCTAGCTGAATCCAGCCACAATACGCCGGATCCCTTCTTTCTCTCCTCCCCTTCGCGCTTTATCAACTGACCATCGCGAATGAAAATGGCGGGACCGTGCCCTCCAAGAAGACTGGAAAGAAGCCGATTAAAGATTTTCTGGCGGTCAGTAAACGTTCGGACGGGCAGGACAAATTGCGCGAAGAACGCCATCCACAGGAGCAGGAGTAGAGGAAAGATACAGGCTAAATCAATAAAAATATCCACCATACTGGCTTGGAGTCCACCCATGCGGTAAATTTGCCACCCATAAAAGACCAGCAAAATCGCTAGCCAAGCCGCAATATAGAACCAGGGTCTTTTGTAGAAGGGAGTTTCATCCATCTATCTGAATTTTATATCAGAATCCCCCAAATAGCCACCGAAAGAATGTGGGCAAACATAGGTACAATCAATAGTATGCTTCGGGTTGAATTTCACTGCCATACCATTGCTTCAAAAGACTCCCTTACGCGCCCATGCGATCTGGTGGATATGTGCCGTCGCAAGGGGATCGACCGTGTTGTTGTGACCGACCACAACACTATTGCGGG
>DATDRD010000394.1:0-5264 GCA_035291925.1 Anaerolineales bacterium | reverse complement strand
CATCCTTTTCCTTTCGGAAAAGAGGCGTGATGTTGTACGGGCGCAGTGCATCGGCCAACTGGTCGTACGCGGCGACACTATCGTCTTCACGCAATAAATGGCCGCGATAACGAGCGATCCATTCTTTGGGATTGCCAGCAGTGACATCTTCAATGCGAAAGATTCGAGAGACATGCTGAGCCAGAAGATCAAGTTCGGGAAGAGACATAATTCACCTTATTTTTAAGGAGACCCTAAAGGTTTTAGTCTTGCGAGTCAAGAAAAATCATAGCATCAATTCAAACAATTTTTCGAGAGAAACCTTTAGGGCCTTGCAAAATCTTGGACGGGAGTGGATGGGAGTCGAACCCACCGCGGCCCGCAACGCGACCCGCCACAGGTTTTGAAGACCAGGAAGCCCACCGGGACCTAACCACTCCCACGTGTAAGGATAATCGAAGGCAGGAGGGATTGCAAGACAATTTATCACTGTGTATTAAGAATAAGAGCTCAAGGCAGCATCCCGTCACTCCAATAGACTTTATTCAGAATAATCCGCAGATTTAGCAGATTGCACAGATCGAAGAAAAAATCGGCGGAATCTGCATAATCTGCGGATGAAACTGCCAACCTTCGTTATTTCGGATATTGTCCAATAGATAAGGCGGCAGTTCCCGCGGGATGCTCCGCAATTGAACTGCCGCCTTATCTTTATCAGTCGGGGCGAGAGGATTTGAACCTCCGACCTCTTGCACCCCATGCAAGCGCGCTAGCCGGGCTGCGCCACGCCCCGATTGGCAAGAAAACATTATAGTCTCATTTCATAAATATTGCAACACGATGACATTCAACCTCGATTATGCTAAAATGTAATCTCTTGGAGTGCCCATGCCTGATATGATTGAAGTGCAGATTGACAGCGTCCGCGTGCATCTGATGACACCCCAGCGATTAGTGGTGTTGAAGCAGTTGGACTCAGAACGCTACCTCCCCATCTGGGTAGGACCCTACGAAGCAGAAGCGATTACCATTGCCCTGCAGGAAGTGGAAATGATCCGTCCGCTTACTCATGATCTGCTCAAGAACGTTTTTGGAGCGTTCAAAGCACGGATCCTGCGGATCGAGATCGTCAAATTACAGGAAGAGATTTTTTACGGGAACATCGTCGCCGAAGTAAACGGCAAGGAAGTGAACGTGGATTCCCGCCCATCCGATGCGATTGCACTGTCGGTGCGCGCCCACGTGCCGATCCTCGTCCACCCGAGCGTAATGGACGCGGCGGGAATTATTCCTGAAGCGGATATGCCTGAGGATCAGGCTCCCCCCGAGAAAAGCGAACCAGCTCCATTGTCCAAGGAAGGAACCGAGCGCCTGTCCGTCTTCGAGAACTTCCTGGAGAAACTCGATTTCGATGAAGCTGATGATAAGGACAATCCCGAAGAAGATAGCCCACCCGACAAACCGAAAAAACCAAAGAAGAAATGACAGATTACCTGCCTCCTGAACAAACCGCCGCCCCTGCAACGCCAAGCATCCCTCACAATCGAGAAGCCGAAGAAGCCGTCGTTGGGGCGGTATTTATTAATTCCGAAGTGTATTACGATGTGGCTCAATTTTTGAGCGCCGACGATTTTTACATCCACCGGCATAAATGGATCTGGGATGCATTCACGAGTCTGCATGAACAACGCATCCCCGTTGACCTGTTGACTGTTTCGGATGAATTGGACCGCAGAGGCCAGCTCGGCGAAGTAGGCGGGCCCGCGTATCTGACCTCGCTTGTAAATCAGGTTCCCTCCTCACTGAATGCGGAATCATACGGACGCATTGTGGAGGCCCATTCGATCCGCCGCAAGATGATCAATGCGGCGAATCGGATCGCGTCGATCGCGTACGACGAGCAGACAAATGTGAACGATGTGATGGATGAGGCTGAAAAAGCCGTATTCAATGTAAGCGAACGACGCCTCAAACATGACCTTCAGCCGATCTCGTCCGTATTAAGCGAATATTACGACCGGATCGATGACCTCGCCAAACGCCCCGAGGAATTCTTCGGCGTTCCGACCGGCTTCATCGACCTCGATAAGATGCTGACCGGCTTGCAGCCCTCCGACCTGTTGATCATCGCCGGTCGTCCCGGTCAGGGGAAAACAGGTTTCCTGCTTTCGGTTGCGAAGAACGCTTCACTGACACACAAAAAACACGTCGCGATTTTTTCACTTGAAATGTCGAACGAGCAGGTGGTGCAGCGACTGATCGCGCAGGAAACAGGCATCGACTCGCAGCGCTTGCGCACGGGCAAGCTCGGGGATGATGAATGGCCATTGTTTACACACGCGATCGAGGTATTTTCCGACACCCATGTATATCTTGACGATACGCCTGCCATCACTCCGCTTCAATTACGCACGAAGTGCCGACGCCTGCATATGGAGTTCGGCCTCGACCTGGTCATTGTGGATTATCTCCAATTGATGGGCGGAGACACGCGCAATGATAACCGCGTGCAGGAAGTCTCTTATATCTCGCGTAATCTCAAGATACTGGCGCGCGAGTTGAATGTGCCTGTCCTTGCCGCGGCACAGTTATCGCGTGCCGTGGAACAACGCTCGGATAAGAGGCCTGTATTATCAGATTTGAGAGAGTCGGGATCCCTCGAGCAAGATAGCGACATCGTCATGTTCATTTATCGTCCCGACCAGTATGAGAAAGATACTGTCAAACAAAATGTCGCCGAGATTATCATCGCCAAGCATCGTAACGGCCCTGTGGGAAGCGTGGAGTTGATCTTCCGCAGTGCGCTGGCAAAGTTCGAGAATGCGGCAACAAGGCACATGAAATTCAATGAGTAATTTCAAAGGCTTCACCGACTCTGAAACATTCACCCAGGTGCCTGATTCGTTCTTTCGGCGGGTGTTGAAGGAAATTAAAGATACCAATGAATTGAAGGTAACACTTTATGCGATCTGGTGGATCGATCACATGGAAGGTCCGTTCCGCGCGATCTCCGAAACGGATTTCGAAGAGAAGGAGCTGGGGCTTTCTGCGCGCAAGATCCATTCAGGTTTGGAGAAGGCTGTGGAGCGCGGGAGCCTGCTGAGGTCTGAGTTCGAAGCGAGTGTGCTCTACCTTCTGAATTCGCCGCGAGGGCGCGCCGCCGCTGAAGCCTTCGCGAAGGGCGAGTGGCGCGAGTCCGCAAGGATCATGTCCGCGCCACTGGAGCGCCCAAATATTTTCAAACTGTACGAGGAAAATATTGGACCGCTTACACCGTTGATTGCAGATATGTTGAAGGAAGCCGAAGGATTGTACAGAGAAGAATGGTTTGAAGAGGCTTTTACAATTGCAGTAAAAAATAATAAGCGTAACTGGAAATATGTGGAAGCGATTTTGAAGCGTTGGAAAGAAGAAGGAAAGAATGGGAAAAAAGATCGGCAGAACTCTGACAAAGGTTCAGAGAGATACACAGATAGCCAGTTCTCGGAATTCCTCAAACGAGATTAAGAGCTTAGTTAAAACACTGGGCGACCCGAATTGTCCACATTGCAGCGGGGCGGGGTATGTCCGCATGGATGTTCCAGTGGGTCACGATAAATTCGGAAAACTCGAACCGTGCATATGCCGCGCCAAGGACATGGCAGAAGGAGCGCGTGCACGTTTGTTCGCGTTGAGCAACCTGGATCACTTAAGTCATTTAGGGTTCGAAAATTTCAACCCTGCTGGAAATGAAAAAGCCAAGTTTATGACATCGCAAGAAAAAGAGAGATTACGTTACGCATGGGAAGGGTGTGAGGAATTTTCTCGCCTGCAAACAGGATGGCTCTTGCTGGAAGGTGGATATGGTTGCGGAAAGACCCATCTTGCCGCAGCTATTGCAAATGCTGCAGTGAACAGAGGTATACCAACATTATTTATCACTGTCCCTGATCTATTGGACACTTTACGCTTTGCATATGCTGATCCTGAAACTACGTTTGAACAACGTTTTGAAGAAATCCGCAACGCAAGTTTATTGATTCTGGATGACTTTGGAACCCAGAACGCGACTGGCTGGGCGCAGGAAAAATTATTCCAAATCATCAATTATCGTTATATCAATAAACTTCCCACTGTCATTACAACTAATTTGATATTGGACGAGATCGAAGGACGAATCCGCTCACGGTTGCAGGATGACGAATTTGTCAAACACATCCGAATTAGCGCGCCTGATTATCGCAGACCGGAGGAGACAAGCAACCCCGGTATCTCAATGCTGTCATGGCCGGAAATTGCAGAAATGACGTTTGAAAGATTTGGGCCCCGTGATGATGAACTAGGCAAGGAAATTGTTACCACCGTTACAGTGGAAAGAGAAACTGGATACCGAAATCGATCTAAGGAAAGAATAGTCACTAGAAAAACAGTCACGCAAAATGATATTAAGACATTACATGCGGCTTTCAATGCGGCAATAAACTTTGCACAGGATCCAAAAGGCTGGTTGGTTTTTCTGGGGGAATCTTATTGTGGAAAAACTCATCTGGCGGCTTCTATTGGGCATGATCGTATTCTCCTGGGAGGGCAGGCCCTTCTCGTTGATGTATCCTCCCTGCTCGATTATCTAAGACAAACCTTCAGTAAAGATTCCGATGTCTCATTCAGCCGACGTATCCATGAAATTCGAACTACGCCGCTTCTGATTTTGGATGATATAAAGGAAAGCCAGGCAGGTTCCGTATGGGCCGAAGACAAATTATACAGCGTGCTAAATTATCGCTTTAACACACACCTGCCCACCGTGTTGACATCCACTTTGAGACCTGAGGCTTTTGCGTTGAGTTATCCGAGTCTGTGGAATAAGTTATTGGATACATCCAAGTGTCAGATTCATGTGATTGATATGCCTCCCTATCGCCGTCTGGCAAAAACAAAGAAACTTGTTGCGCCTAAAAAGATTACAAATACGCGATGATGGCAACTGGCAGCTGCTCCTGACCCCCTGAATGCACACGAAAAAATTTGTCCATATTACCATGCCGGCGTTTCATAGAAAGTTGGCTACCGTTATCTTGGCCAGTCTATTCGATGCCTAACAATCCACCCACTTCCTTCCTGACGACGGACAGGCTTGCGCTTTTTCCTGATTCGACTCGCGTCCGGCACGATTCTCTTTTCATCGCCGGACACGATCTCGCCTCTCTCGCGGACCGCTACCTGACTCCGTTATACATTTACGATCGCGCCACCCTGGACGCGTGTGCGGCAGAATACAAATCCGCCCTGCGGACCCATTATCCCGC
>DATDRD010000393.1:0-2951 GCA_035291925.1 Anaerolineales bacterium | reverse complement strand
GCTGCGATCAAATACAAAGTGAAAAGATAGGGTGCGATCATCATCGCCAGCACTGCATAGCGGGATGCTTTTTCACCGATCACAACCGGCAGGGTGTGGATTCCCTTTTTCTTATCCATATCGAGCTTGTCAATATGTTTTCCGAATATGACGGTTGTGACTCCAAGTACGTAAGGGAGGCTGGCAATAACAACATTCCAATTCCATTGATGAGCAAGCACATAATATCCGCCACCAATCATCAATGGACCCCAAACGATCAACACTGCGATCTCTCCCATTGCCAGCCCTTTGAGAGGCCAGGTATAGAACAGGAGGAAAAACGCGCCGAGACCAAGCAACATCCAGGCGGTCGCGCTGAAGCCTGCGTACCAGATCAAATACAGACCCAAAACAAGCGCTATCACAGCGGTAACCGCAAAATATGTGAGATGCTGGCGCTTGCTCATCAAGCCGCTTGCGATGGGTTGCGCGCCGTATATGTTACGGTAGTAGTTGTCCTTATCCACGCCGCGCATGAAGTCAGTATAATCATTGAAGATGTTGTTGCTGGCATGCGCAAGGATCAAACCGAGCGTGAGAACCAGCCAGGGCAGGAAACTGAACGAGTTGTCGCGCCAGGCAAAAAGTCCCGCGAGAGCCGCAGAGATAAACGTCATGATCAGGACGGCCGCGCGGGTCGAGATCAACCATTTCGAAATGACATCCAGTTGATCCCATTCAGCTTTTGAGACTTCAGGAATTACGTTAAGCGCTTTGCGCCACATTGCAAAATTCATGTCAGACTCCTTAATGATTTTGGATAATTATACCAATTCCAGTCCAGTTAATTTGAAAAACTGACGATTGTCAGGAGAAATCGGGAGAAGTATCCCTCCTCAGGATATGGGCGGCTGTGGGAGGGAAAAATATGACATCAGCCGGACGCGGTTCATTCGTTCACGCCTCAGGTTTGGGCTGAGTCGGCATCGCCGCCGGGGAGGGAAGTGTAAAGAAGAAGGTTGCTCCTTTTCCCAACTCCGATTCGACCCAGATCCTGCCTCCATGAAATTCCACAATCCGTTTTACCAGAGCAAGCCCAACACCTGTTCCTTCGGTCTGCACGTCCAATTTATCGAAGAGTCCAAAGATCCTGTCTTGATATTCCGGCGAGATACCGATTCCGTTATCCCGCACAAAAAAGACCGGCCTGCCACCCATTTCACCTTGCTGGCCAATTTCGATCCGAGGAGAGGGCTGATCGCCCATGAATTTAGCGGCGTTGTCGATCAGGTTTTGCAGCACCTCCTGGATGCGCTGACGGTCACCAAATATGGACGGGAGATTTTCATCTACATGTATAGCGATACCACGTCGTGAAATGCGGCCATGGACAAGTTCCAGCACTTCAGCGACCAGATCATTGAAACGAATCTCTTCGGGTTTATTCGTCAAACGTCCCACGCGCGAGAGCTCGAGCAGATCGTTCAACAGGCGTTGCATCTTCTCGGCTGCATCATTGATACGCTGAATATCGGACTCGAGGCGCAGCAAATTGCCGCTTCGCGAATCTTCCTTGATGAAGCCAAGAAACCCTTTGATCGTGATAAGGGGTGACTTCAAATCGTGCGAAACGGTATAGGTGAAGTGTTCCAGTTCGGCATTCTTTGCTTCGAGTTCCTCGATGAGTTTTTCACGCTCTGATTCCACCCAGATCCGAAGCGATACGTCGCGCACCATCACCAAGACTCGATCGCTTCCTGCAGCAGAAATGCGCGCCTCGAAGGTTCTCTTCTCACCGTCTTGTGGAATTTGATATTCAAAGGCACTGACGTGACCCGATTCCAGCGTGCGGTTTATGGCAAAAATGGTTTGTTCTGCCAGGGACGGCAGAACCTGCGCGATGGTTTTCCCGATGAATTCCTCCGGAGGAACGATCGGCTCACTCACCGCGGAGGGTATGAATTGCAGGATCGTGCCATCGCGCCTAAGTTCAAAGATCATGTCTGGGATGGCATCCAGCAGGGCGCGGGTCCGCGTTTCACTGTGTTGTAATGCCTCCTGCGCCTGCCTCAAGGGTGTTATATCAAGCTGGGTTCCCCACATACCGGTCAACTTTCCATCCTGGATAACCCCAATCGCGGTATTGAGAAAATAGACGATGCGCCCATCTATCGTGACTTCCTGGGTTTCGCGGTCCGTGCCACGATAACCGGCTTCGACCAACTGCAGCGTTGATTGAAAATTGAATTCACTGGTAGTTCCACCATACAGGTCAATGAGACGCGTCCCAATGATATGAGCTCTGCTCGCATACCCGTACATATGTGCAAGCGACTCGTTACAATCCTGAATGTAGCCGGTGCGGTGGATCAGCAGAACTTGTTCTTCGGGCGGCAGGTCGATCGGGATTGGTTCGTCAAAGCCAAGGAACCAGATGCCCTCGACGCTGGTCTCCACAAAATTGCGATACTTCTCCTCGCTGGTTTGCAGAGCCAGTTGGGCCTTTCTTTGTTCTGTCATGTCATAAAACATGGATAGGATCACAGGCTGTTCGCCCACATCGATCAACTCATAAAACGCGGCTGTAATCCGTTCTTCGCCTTTCTCGTTGATGAATTCATAAGCGGGATTGTAAAGGGATTTGGTCTTAAGAATTTCCTCGGCAAATTTTTGGCGTTCCAACTCGCCGGCCCAGTTCTTCAATTCCGTTGCCCGGGAGCCGATGGCCGTTTCCGGGTGGTAGGCTGTCATCTTCCAATACGCATCATTGGCATCCAGCAGGCGGCCATCCGTAAGAGCGGTGATCGAAATCGCAACAGGGCTGATCTGGAAGATTTTACGGAATCTCTCCTCTCCTTCCCGCAATGCCTGTTCTGCTCGTAAACGTCCTGCAAATTCTTCGCGCATTTTTTCAAGGCTTTGGCGCAGGGTATTGACCAATAAGAACGCGAGAAGCGTCAGGAGGCTGA
>DATDRD010000392.1:0-4566 GCA_035291925.1 Anaerolineales bacterium | reverse complement strand
CGCGCCCGCACGAATTCCAGCCAGCGTGTTCGCTGTCGCAAGCCCAAGATCATCATGGCAATGCACAGAGATGGTGATGCCATCGTGCATGCCGGGCGTATTCCTGATAATGCCATCTATCAATGCATGGAATTCATCGGGCGTGGTATAGCCGACCGTATCAGGAATGTTCAACGTTGTCGCGCCAGCCTTGATAGCCTCGCTCAATACAACATACAAGAATTCGGGATCAGAGCGCCCCGCGTCCTCCGGACTGAACTCAACATCCCCACATAAGGAGCGTGCATACGCAACCATTTCAGAAACGCGCTGCACAACCTCCTCTGGATCCATTTTGAGCTTGTGCTTCATGTGGATCGCCGATGTCGCAAGGAAAGTATGGATACGCGGCTTCTCTGCCTCTTTGACGGCCTCCCACACTTTATCGATATCGGTTTTATTCGCGCGCGCCAACCCCGCGATAATAGGGACTCTCGCATCAGAATCAGCCGCAGGCTGGTTGCCCACCTCAACCGCTATCCGTCTGACGGCTTCCAGGTCGTCTGGCGACGCGGCCGGGAATCCCGCTTCGATGATGTCCACGCCCATGCGCGCCAGTGACCGCGCCAGCTCGAGCTTTTCCGCGGAGGTCATCGTCGCGCCGGGGGATTGCTCCCCATCGCGTAGGGTTGTATCAAAGATTTTCACATAATTGTTTGTCATTGCGTCTTCCTTTCGATACAGAAGTGGAAATGTATGCAAGTAGACAGGCATACACGTATACAAACCTGTTTACCGGTGTACTTGTTTACTTGCCCCAATTCTCCGGCCTCAAGGACCTTACTGCCGCACCCGCCTGCCACATTTCGGACTCGCGCATCGCCCTCAACTCTTCATCCAGTTTCTCGCGATAATGCGGGTCGCTGTTCTTCTCCAGAACGATGCGAGTCTCGACGCCGCTTGTAACGCTCTGATACAAATGATCGAATACGGGAACGACCGCGTCGCGGAATCTGTCCTTCCAATCGAGCGCGCCGCGCTGGGCGGTGGTGGAACAATTGGCATACATCCAATCCATACCGTTCTGGCCGACGAGACGGATCAGGGATTGCGTAAGTTCCTCCACGGTTTCGTTGAAGGCCTCCGAGGGAGAATGTCCGTGTTTGCGAAGCACGTTGTACTGCGCCTCCATCACGCCCGCCAGCGCGCCCATCAAAATGCCGCGTTCGCCGGTGAGATCGGAATACACTTCATTTTCAAATGTGGTTGGGAATAAATATCCCGCGCCGATGGCGATGCCCAGAGCAACAGCGCGTTCCTTCGCGCGCCCTGTCGCATCCTGATGAATGGCAAAACTCGCATTGATGCCCGACCCATCGAGATAATTCAAGCGGACACTACGTCCCGATCCCTTCGGCGCGACGAGAGCCACATCCACGTGCGGTGGCGGGATGACGCCCGTATCATCTTTGAAAGTGATCGAGAATCCATGTGAGAAATAAAGCATGTCGCCTTCGTTGAGACATTCCACGATATTTGACCATTGTGAGCGTTGACCCGCATCTGAAAGTAGATATTGGATGACAGTCCCGCGTTCTGCAGCTTCTTCAATGGAAAATAAATTCTTTCCAGGCTCCCAACCATCAGCAATGGCTTTATCCCAGCTCGCGCTGCCCTGCTTTTGTCCAACGACAACATTGATCCCGTTATCGCGCATGTTCAGCGCCTGTGCAGGTCCTTGAACACCATACCCAAGCACGGCGACAACCTCATCCTTCAACACTTCGCGCGCCTTCTCCAGCGGAAATTCATCCCGGGTAATGACTTCTTCCTCTACGCCACCGAAATTGATTTTTGCCATAATAAATTCTCCTCTTTGATTTATGTCATTGCGAGACCGAAGGGCGAAGCAATCTCATCGCGCTTGCAATGAAAGATTTATTGGTAACTACGAGATTGCTTCGTCGGGCTACCGCCCTCCTTGCAATGACAGATTCCAACTACGGTGTCATCGCCGCCAGCTCGGACACATCCTCATAGCGATGGCCATTGACTCCAGGCACACGCCGGACTCCGTCATTGACACCGCGGGTCATTGAGACCTGTCCCGTGCGCACCATTTCCACGATCCCAATGGGGCGCAGAAGTTCGATCATGCCTTCGATCTTGTCCTCCGTGCCTGTGATCTCAACAATGACCGAATCCGCAGCCACATCCACGATGCGGGCGCGGAATATTTCAGCCAGCCCATTAACTTCGGCGCGGCGTTCGGGGCCGACCTTTATCTTGATCAGAGCCAGATCGCGGGTCACAGAAGGTTGATGCGTGACGTCCTGCACGTCGATCACGTTGACCAGCTTATAGAGATTCGCTTCGATCTTATGCGCATCCATGTCACCGTTGGGACAATCCACCACGACGGTCATGCGCGAGACTTCTGGATTCTCCGTCCTTCCGACAGCCAGTGACTCGATGTTGAAATTACGGCGGCGGAACAAAGATGCCACGCGGTTCAACACGCCAGGTTTGTTTTCAACTAATGCGATGAAGGTGTAGTTCATTCTTTCTCCATTTCTCATCCGCAGATTTGGCAGATTGATAATTCCCCATCTGCGAAATCAGCGTAATCTGCGGATTTATTTTTCTATGCCCTCGCAGGCCTCTGTATCATCTGATCCAGCGCCGCGCCCTGAGGAACCATCGGATATACCGCTTCCTCCTGTTCCACGCGGAATTCAAGTACCACAGGACCGTGAGTCTTGCGCGCCCATTCGATGGCTTCGTCCACTTCCCCGTGTTTCGTGACCAGCCGTGCAGGGACTCCGTGCGCTTCAGCTAGTTTCACAAAATCAGGCGTGAGCATGTTCACCGCGGAATAACGCTTCTCGAAGAAGAACTCCTGCCATTGACGCACCATGCCAAGGAAGTTGTTGTTCATGATCGCGACCTTCACATTCGCGCCCTCCTGCACGGCAGTGGTCAATTCCGCCGCGGTCATCTGGAAACCACCATCGCCCGCGATCGCCCAGATCTCCTGATCTTTATGCGCAAACCACGCGCCAATCGCGGAGGGGAGTCCAAAGCCCATCGTCCCCGCGCCGCCTGAAGTGATCCAGCGGTTCGGCTTATCCAAAAAATAATATTGCGCGGCCCACATTTGATGTTGACCCACATCGGTGGAAATGATTGCGCCGCCGCCCGTCGACTTCCAAATATCAGCGATCAAATGAGCCACATGTAGCTTGCCATCTTCAGGCCAGTTCATAATACTGCGAGCGTCGGCTTCAGCCTTCCAACCGTTGATCTCATTGACCCACTCGTCATGGTCATATTCGTCCACCAGCGGAATGAGATCGGTCAACACAGTGTTCAAATCACCAACGAGCGGAACATCCACAAAAACATTCTTGTGCACTTCCGAAGGATCGATCTCGATGTGAATTTTCTTCGCGCGCGGCGCGTAGGTCTTCAATGTGCCCGTCACGCGGTCATCAAAGCGCATGCCAAATGCAAGAATAAGATCAGAATTTTGGATCGCCAGATTCGTATGCACTTCGCCATGCATGCCCATCATTCCCAAACTTAGGGGATGGGAGGCGGGGAAAGCGCCGAGTCCCAACAAGGTGCTTGCCACTGGTGTTTGCGTCTTGACCGCGAATTGCATGAGCGCTTCCTCCGCCCTGGACATCAACACACCGTGTCCGCACAAGATGACCGGCTTGTTTGCTTTCTCGATCAACCTGACCGCGTCATGCAATTGATCTTTTGGCGCATGTGACACAGGCTGATAGCCAGGCAGTTTCACTTCTTCAGGATATACAAACTCAGTCTGTTCAATTTGCGCGTTCTTGCAGATGTCGATCAACACAGGCCCCGGCCGGCCACTGCGCGCGATGTAAAACGCCTCACGCACCACCTCTGCAATCTCAGTTGCACGCGTCACAAGATAATTATGCTTTGTGATCGGCAACGTAATCCCCGTCACATCCGTCTCCTGGAACGCGTCGCCACCGATCAAGTGCGCCGCGACCTGTCCCGTGATAAAAACAACCGGAACAGAATCCATCATTGCAGTACAGATGCCTGTCACCAAATTTGTCGCGCCGGGGCCGGAGGTTGCCATCGCAACGCCAACTTTCCCCGACGCGCGCGCGTATCCATCTGCCATGTGCGCCGCGCCCTGTTCATGCCGCACCAGCACATGATGAACGGGATAACTCAACATCGCGTCGTAGATCGGCATGTTGGCGCCGCCAGGATAGCCGAACACCACCTCCACCCCCTCACGTACCAGACATTCCCATAGAATTTCTGCACCTGATTTTTTCATTCTTCTCCTTTATGTCATGTCATTGCGAGGGCCCTAGCCCGAAGCAATCTCCAGCACGATGAGGGGATTGCTTCCCGAAGGCTCGCAATGACATGTACTAATTCGTAATCGCGCCCTCAGAAGCGGAAGAGACGCTGCGAGCGTATTTCGCCATCACGCCTCTTTTATAGCGTGGCTCCGGCGCCTGCCAGCCCTTCTTGCGTTTAGTCAATTCACTCCCGGAAATATCCAGGCGCAGTTCACGCCGCTCCACATCG
>DATDRD010000391.1:0-2202 GCA_035291925.1 Anaerolineales bacterium | reverse complement strand
GCACGATTCTCTTTTCATCGCCGGACACGATCTCGCCTCTCTCGCGGACCGCTACCTGACTCCGTTATACATTTACGATCGCGCCACCCTGGACGCGTGTGCGGCAGAATACAAATCCGCCCTGCGGACCCATTATCCCGCGTCATCTCAGATCACGTACGCAGGGAAAGCCTTCCTGTGCAAAGCCATCGCCGAATGGACTCAAGTACACAAACTGTTCGTGGATTGCACCGGCGAAGGCGAGATCGCGATTGCAATTGCCGGAAATGTCCCGCGCGAAAATATCCTCGTGCACGGTGTGAACAAATCCATCGCAGATCTAAACTCTGCGCTCCAAAACGCCGGGACGATCGTGGTGGATAATCTTACAGAACTAGATCGCCTCCATGTCATCCTGAGCGAAGCGAAGGATCTCTTCCACGACGAGCGAGACTCTTCGGTCGTGGTGCCAGAGGCGCCACTCCCTCAGAGTGACATAAACCTTTGGCTTCGCCTCCTGCCCGGTGTCGCGGTTACAACCCATCACTCCCACACGCAAACCGGGCAGCACAACAGCAAATTCGGCATGACGCGCGCAGAGATCATGGAAGCCGCGGCTTTTTGCAGACAACACAACCTTCCATTGAAAGGTATTCACTTCCATCAAGGCTCGAACTTCCGTGACCCCGAGCCATTGATCCCGGCGATCGACATGGCACTGGATCTTGCCAAAGAAATCGGGTTCAAAGGCGAATGGCATTTCTGTCCCGGCGGCGGATGGGGTGTAGCATATCATGAAGATGAATTGCCGGATCCATCCATTGAAAGATATGTGCGCGGCATCGCGGAAGCCGTGATCGAAGGTTGTCAGTCGCGCGGACTTGAATTGCCATACCTTCACCTTGAACCGGGACGAAGCCTCGTGGCGCGCGCGGGGGTTGCCATTTATCGCGTCGGCGCGGTGAAGCGACGCGGCAATCGGACATGGTTATTGATAGACGGCGGCATGGCGGATAACCCGCGGCACGCACTGTATGGGGCAAGATATTCCTGTTTAACGGTGGCAGGTGTCGGCCGGGAAAGAAGCGAGCGAGTGAACATCGCGGGTCCATATTGTGAGTCTGGGGATGTCCTCATTGAAGATTTGCCACTGCCAAAAGTCGAAGAGGGAGAGTTGATCGCCATCCCGGTCGCGGGCGCGTATCATGTGAGCATGTCCAGCAATTACAACGGCGCGCGGCGGCCCGCAGTTGTCTGGTTGGATAAGGGACAGGCACAAGTCATTCAAAAGCGGGAAACGGCCGGTGACTTATTAAGACGAGATATGGAGTTGTAATCAGCCTTTGACCTGTTGCGCCAAATCTTCCAACCCTTTTTGATTGGTAACAGAAAATTCTGTTCGCGTAATCTCAATCAATCCCTGATCCGAAAAGCGGTGTAAAAAACGGCAAACCATTTCACGGGTTGTGCCAATTCGTGCCGCCATCTCATCCAGGGTGAGATGACGGGGAATGGGTTTTTGGGGATATTCGCCAGCGAACCCGACCAATAAACGCGCCAATCGTCCCGCAACTGGTTGAAAAGCCAGCTTCTCAACAATATCGCTTGCCAGTTGCACGCGCCGAATCATCAAGCACGATAATTCCCAGGATAATTTTCCATCTTTCAGGAAGAGGGGTATTAGATTCTCACGAGACCAGAGAAGAAGTTCAGTGTCCTGGGTTGCACGTAGCGACGCGGGCATGGGGGCATCCTGAATAAAGAAAGCCAACCCCCAAAACACTTCACCGCCATGAAGAGCGGCAAGGACCAGGCTGCGCCCTTCGAATGATTCCTTGACGGCTGTCACTTCACCACCCTTGATAAAGAAAAAGAACGGCCAGATATCCCCATTATGAACGATCCATTCACCGGCCTGGTAACGGCAAACCTCCGCATCTTTTTCCAATGCGCGGATGTCATGAGGATCAAGATTGGCAAAGAGGCTGGTTCCGGGGAAACTTTTCATCTTTTCCATAAGCATTGTTTCCTTTTGAATGGTCCAAACTACCTCAATGCAAATCCAGATGGGATTTGACTTAAGGCAAAGACTATCCGCCTTACTTGTACTATATTTCACATAAACTGAGAAGGCAAAGGCTCAAATCAATGTGCTGAAAGTATTCCGCATTCCTGTCTCCATATTCATTTTGTTATTGCTTGCGGCCTGTCAGGCCAAACCAG
>DATDRD010000390.1:0-4112 GCA_035291925.1 Anaerolineales bacterium | reverse complement strand
GAAGATTGGATTTACCGTGATACTGTTGGTATGATGAGACAACTCGGTGCGTTGCCCGCCCTATCCCAACCGAAGAAGAAAAATAGAAACGTTGATTTGGAGTCGATCACCTGCTCATCCCACTGCGAGCCCTATCAACCGGAGTCGATCTTCCGCGACGGCCCTTGATCGATCTGGAATGATAAAACCCATGTCAGCCATCTGCCAGCGAAGCACCTCGAAAGGGGCTGTGTAAGCCTCGTGTGAGTTCGCCTCGTACGCTCCCAGGTCGGGGGCGGAGCCGGAGAAAGCGCTTGGTGGAAGATCCAGGACGATTTCGCCGTTCCACTCAAAGTGGGCGATGCCCGCGTCGATGGCAGGACTGTCCTGCTCGAGCCGATATGTCGCATCCAGCGCTGGAGAGGTGAACAAGGTGCTGCCAGGATCAGTATTGCTGCCCTCGGTATCGGCCACGTTGTTCCAAAACAGGTTGTAGGCTGCGATGGAATGGGCATCAACGTTCTTCAGGGCAAGCGTGGTGGAATTCAGGAAAATGTTGTTGAGCGCGATGAGGTTATCGCCGCCACTGACCCCGTAAGGATTATCCACAATGGTGTTATTGATGAGATAAATGCGTTCAGGGATGCTGGCCGCCCGGAAATCTTCATTAGTTTCGGCGTTGTCCATGAGACCCAGACCCGCCATCCTATTCCCGTGGATCAGATTTCGTTCGATGAGAAAAACGCGATCCGACACGTCAGGATAATCAATTAACTGGATCCCGTCTTCACGGTTGCCGGCGATGATATTATCCCGGATGACGATATTGAGGGTGGGACCGCCATATTCGTGAAGGCGGATCTCGATGCCCTCGTCCCTGTTGTTGCGGATAATGTTGTTTTCTATGATGGCTTCCGTGGAGCCATCCAGGTCAATGCCATCATCGGCGTTATTTTCATAGAGGTTGCCGCTGTTAAGGCCGCCGCTGTCCTGGTAATCAATGCCGTCCTTATTATGCAGGAAGTGGTTGTTCAGAACCTGGAGGGATGCACGAGCCTTAATCCCATCATCTCCGTTTTGGATGGTGAAGCCGATGATCATCGTCTCAGGCCCGGCTGTTCTGGTAACTGTAATGACTGCCTGCCCATTGCCATTGATGACTGTATTGTTAATGAATTGTTCGTCGCCGGTGGAGTAGAAGTGCGAGGCAAGTGTAACCGACTTGCGGGAGATAGTGAGATTTTCTGTGTACGTACCGGGAGCAACCAGGACGGTGTCGCCATCTCGAGCAGCGTCGATACCTGCCTGGATGGTCGGCTGATCTTCAGGAACCCGGATTGTGGCAGGAGCCTCGGGTGTTGCGGTCGAAGTTGGGGTTGGGACTGGCTGAGGTGTATTTGTCGGCGTTGTTGTTGGAGAGGGGGTCGTCGTGGGCAGGGCGGTCAATGTCTGTACCGCACCCGTCGCGATTGCACTTTGAGATGGGGTACATGAACTCGCAAAAATACTCGATATGACAACGACACAGATAATGGGGAACAGTTTATTCAAGGGTTTTCATCCTGAACTGCAAGAATGCGTCTTCCAATTTGCCACGAGCTACAGGTGCTTTGGATTACTATGCGGTCGAGTATAGCACGCCAGACGGGTTGGGATCGAGAACGCTTCATAATTATTTCATTCCAATCGCTGTATAATGTCCCCTGGCATCGGAAAATAATTCCCATTCTTATTATTTTCGCCTCTCCTCATCCGAGTGTGATATATTAATCACTAGTGTTGCATTGCAAATCCTGCACCTTATGGATTTGATAAGGTAAGGTTTATCCCATGACTTCCAAAAACAATCGTAACCCCGGCACCCCGCTCGATCTGGATTGGGTGATGGGTGCGCACGTCAACAAGAGCGCGGTGGAGCGGCGCGTCGAGTCCCTGCCCAAACGGCGGACCGTCAAAAAAGACTGGCAGGCGGCCTGGCTCTTGCGCGCGGTCACCTGCATTGACCTGACCACGCTGGCAGGTGACGATACACCCGGTCGCGTCAAACGTCTGTGTGCGAAGGCCAGGCAGCCCATCCGCCCGGACATGCTCGCCAGACTTGGACTGGACGGCGAGAAGATTACCGTCGGCGCGGTGTGCGTGTATCCCAACCGCGTCAAGGATGCGGTGGAGGCGCTGCGTGGCACAGGCATTCCAGTTGCCTCCGTTGCCACAGGCTTCCCTGCGGGACAGACTCCCCTGCCTCAGCGCATCGGCGAGATCGAGCAGGCGATTGAATCCGGCGCACGCGAAGTTGACGTGGTCATCTCGCGCTACCATGTGCTGACCGGGGACTGGCGTTCCCTCTACGATGAATTACGCGAGTTCCGCGCGGCCTGCGGCGACGCGGCTCACATGAAGACCATCCTTGCCACCGGTGACCTGGGCATGCTCAAGCAGGTCTATCAGGCCAGTCTTGTGGCGATGATGGCTGGCTCGGACTTCATCAAGACTTCCACAGGCAAGGAGACAGTCAACGCTACATTGCAGGTCAGTCTGGTGATGACGCGCGCTATCCGCGAGTATCTGGAACGCCACGGATACAAAGTCGGTTTCAAACCCGCGGGTGGGATCAGCAGCGCCAAGCAGGCCATGGCATGGCAATCGCTGATGAAAGAGGAACTCGGCGATGAATGGCTGATGCCCGATCTATTCCGTATCGGCGCGAGCAGTCTGCTAACCGATCTTGAGCGGCAGTTGTATCACTACATCACAGGTCACTACGCGGCGAAACATCACATGCCGATGGGATAAGAAAATCCGATGGTCGAGTAGGGCCGGGCGTTTTTCCCAGACCGTATCGAGACCATCAAGTAACATACAATCGTGAAATGATAAGTTGACATGGCGTGGATGTACATACTTGAA
This sequence comes from Anaerolineales bacterium, assembly GCA_035291925.1. Taxonomy (GTDB): domain Bacteria; phylum Chloroflexota; class Anaerolineae; order Anaerolineales; family Villigracilaceae; genus Defluviilinea. The sequence goes on along the minus strand of DATDRD010000390.1, from coordinate 1,226 downwards.
TGTGCAGATGGTTCTTATTACGTCGGCTCGACCAAAAACTTGGAGCAACGTATCTCAGAGCATCTCTCAGGTTTAGGCTCAAGATACACATCAGGACGATTGCCAGTCAAACTTGTTTATGGTGAAGAGTACGAACGAGTTGCTGATGCTTATTATCGAGAGAAGCAGGTCCAAAATTGGAGCAGAGCCAAGCGCGAGGCGTTGATAAATGGCAATGAGGAACTTCTTCCAAATCTTGCGAAGAAGAAGTTTGAAAAACAGAAATTGGCTTGAAAGGGGTGGTCTCGATATGCCACTCGCTTTGCTCGTGGCTACTCGACCACCGGACATAATTGGAGCATCTTATGAGCACATTACTTGAACTTTTCAAAACCATGGAATACGGTCCGGCACCCGAATCTCCCTCTGCTGTGAACGCGTGGCTGGAAGAGCGTAACCGCAAGTTCGGTTTGTTCATCAACAACGAATGGGTCACGCCAAAGGGCGCAAAGTATTTTGCTTCTCACAACCCTTCCAATGATGAATTATTGGCCGAAACTGTGCAGGCAGGACAAAAGGAAGTGGACGCGGCCGTAGCCGCGGCGCGCGCTGCATTCGAGAGTTGGAGTAGGACACCCGGTGTGGTGCGTGCGCGCTATTTGTACGCGATCGCGCGCAACATTCAGAAGCATCACCGCTTGCTGGCCGTGCTCGAGTCAATGGACAATGGCAAGCCCATCCGCGAGTCGCGCGATATTGACGTGCCTCTGCTCGCGCGTCACTTTTATTATTACGCGGGCTGGGCGCAATTGATGGAAACCGAACTGCGCGATTATCAATCTGTCGGCGTGGTCGGGCAGATCATCCCGTGGAACTTCCCACTATTAATGCTGGGATGGAAGATCGCGCCCGCGATTGCAATGGGCAATACAGTCGTGCTCAAGCCGGCTTCCTACACGCGCCTCTCCGCGCTGCTCTTCGCCGAAATCGTCGCCGAAGCCGGACTGCCTCCGGGCGTGGTCAACATCATTACCGGCAGCAGCAAGGCGGGTTCGATGCTGGTCGAACATCCGGATGTGGATAAGATCGCTTTCACCGGCTCGACTGACGTGGGCCGCATCCTGCGCCGGCAGACGGCTGGTTCAGGCAAAAAACTCTCGCTCGAGCTGGGGGGCAAGTCACCCTTTGTCGTGTTCGAAGATGCCGATTTGGATGGAGCAATTGAAGGCGTGGTGGACGCGATCTGG
>DATDRD010000389.1:0-2340 GCA_035291925.1 Anaerolineales bacterium | reverse complement strand
TGAAACGCATGATATCCCTACTGACCGCTTCGAAGTCCTGGATGGAGTTGATATGGTCAAGCGAATCACACAGCCGTTCAAACTTGCCTCGAGACAGTTTCATCCTGAAAACTCCATCTTTCCAATTGATGGTTTTCAAGTTGGCGGCAGTGATATTGTCCTCATCGCGGGTCCCTGCGCGGTCGAATCTCGTTCGCAGATTCTTGAAACCGCACATGCCGTGCGCGAAGCGGGAGCCAATGCCTTGCGGGGCGGAGTCTTCAAACCGCGCACATCACCCTATTCCTTCCAGGGCCTTGGCGAAGAAGGGCTTGAATATCTGGCTGAAGCCCGCGAACAAACAGGCATGCCGATTGTGGTTGAGATCATGTCACAAACTCAGCTGGAACTTATGCTGAAATATGTTGATGTTCTGCAAGTCGGCGCGCGCAATATGCAGAATTTCAACCTCCTGCGCGCCATCGGTGAAACGCGCAAAAGCGTTTTGCTCAAGCGCGGCCTTTCAGCCACCATCGAAGAATTACTCATGTCTGCTGAATACATTCTCGCGGGCGGCAACAAACAAGTGATGTTGTGCGAGCGTGGCATCCGCACATTTGAAACATCCACGCGCAACACGACGGATATCAACGCAATCCCCGTCCTCAAGAATCTCACCCACCTGCCTGTAATTCTTGATCCTTCGCATGCCACAGGTCATTCCGACTATGTCCCTGCAATTGCGCGTGCTGCGATTGCCGCAGGTGCAGATGGTCTCATGGTTGAGGTGCATCCTGATCCTGCGCACGCTGCCTCTGATGGCAAGCAATCCCTCAAGCCAGAAAAATTCGCCGAGCTGGTCAAACAGGTCAAATCCATTGCAGAAGTGATGGATCGCCGCATTGCGCCCATCAAAAAACCTATCGTTGCTGGATGGTAAACAAAATGGAGGACGGCTTTCGATTACAGGACTCAAAGATTGCAATCATCGGATTGGGATTGATGGGCGGCTCACTCGCGCTGGGATTGAAAGGGAAATGCGCCGCGCTGTATGGGATCGACTCGCATCCCGCGACTCTTGAACTTGCCCTCGATAAAGAAATCGTCGACTCTGCTGACACCGATCCTGCCCGCTTAAGCGTCCTGCCGCAAGCTGACATCGTTGTTTTAGCCACGCCCGTTCCAACAATCATAAGCCTTATCCAAAAATTGCCTTCGCTGATAAATCACTCCTGTATTGTCCTCGACCTAGGTTCCACCAAGTCAAGAATCATGTCCGCCATGGATGCTTTGCCTTCGCGGTTTGATGTCGTTGGCGGACATCCCATCTGCGGAAAAGAAAGACTTGGCCTTGAAAATGCAGATGCTGTTCTATATCAAAATGCTCCATTTGTTATCACGCCACTGAAACGGACAACCCTGCGGGCTCGGACCGCCATAGAACACATGATCTCAGCGATCGGCGCACGTTCGATCGAAATGAATGCCGAAGACCACGACCGGGCGCTCGCTTTCACCAGCCATCTGCCATTTCTGATTTCTTCCGCTCTCGCATTAACCGTTCCTCACGAAAATGCCAGGTTGATCGGATCAGGCTTTCGTTCCACAGCGCGCCTGGCAGCGACGCCAGGTTCGATGATGTTGGGTGTCCTCCAATCCAACCGCGAAAATATCCTGAATGCTCTGCATCATTATCAACATCAGCTTTCCATCCTTGAGTCAGCATTAATATCAAATGATGAGTCTGCGATTGAATCCATGCTCAACTCCGCCCGATCCCGCTATCAAGGCACGGTCCATTAAGTCTTTTGTCTCTTATGGAAATCATCCCTATTCATCATCCGCTCCACGCCACTGTCCGCGTACCTGGCTCCAAATCACTGACTAATCGCGCTTTGCTTGTTTCGGCTTTGGCAAACGGCAGGACGCGTCTTACGAATGCTCTGTTCTCTGATGATTCACGATATTTTGCGAAAGCACTTCAGGCACTGGGCTTCGATGTTCAGCTTGACGAACCCAATCTCGAAGTGACCATCATGGGCTTGGGCGGAGAAATTCCCAGACAGAAGGCCGAACTCTTCGTCGGCAACGCAGGCACTGCCGCACGCTTTCTCTCTGCTTTTTTAACTTTAGGTCATGGTGAATACATTCTAGATGGCGAACGGCGTATGCGCGAACGTCCGATTGGTGATTTGGTCTCCGCACTTGCACAATTAGGAGCAGAGCTGGAATCACCGAATAATTGCCCACCTATAAAAATCATTGCCTCGGGCTTGAAGGGTGGAAAAACATCCATAGCAGCTGATATTTCATCCCAGTTTCTTTCGGCTTTATTGATGGTTGCTCCTTATGCAAAATCAC
>DATDRD010000388.1:0-6870 GCA_035291925.1 Anaerolineales bacterium | reverse complement strand
ATAAAGAGGAGAGTGCACCATGTCGACGTATGATGACGATAACGTAAACTATGACGATGCCAACCCGCCGGAAGAATCCAATAATCGCACTTTTCTGATCGCGGCGGGTGGTCTGGGTTTGCTTGTCCTGCTTGCCCTCCTTTGCCTGGGCGGGTATTTTTTCTTCTCAAATACCTCCGCACAGCAAGCTCAACAGACCGCTGTTGTACAGGGTACGCAACAACAGGCGACGATCCAGGCAGGAGTATCCCAAACCGCCATTGCGCAGGCCCAAACACAAGCGGCGCAGCCCACGAATACGCTTCCACCCACCAACACGCCTGTTATCGCTGAAGCGACAGCGACCTCCTCACCGACATCGAATCCTGCCACCGCCACAGTCGCCGCGGCATTTACTCAAATTGCTGTCTCCACACAAACGATCATTGCCACTTCCACTGCGCTGCCTGCCACAGGCATCGCGGATGAATTCGGCGGGCCCGGCCTGGCCGTGATGGCCATTGCGTTGATCGCTGTGATCCTCCTTGTAAGAAGGTTGCGCGCCGCACCGACGCGGTAATATATTCCTTGAATGTAATAGACCCTATGGGCGCCAAGCCGATAGGGTCTATTTGTTTTCTCACACTTTATTCGGCGTTTTTTGGTTTCTAATCCGACTCGCTGTACTCAAACAGGGTAAATATCTCACTTGCCAACCCAACACACTCTTTGCCACGATCAATGAAGTAACGAATACGATCTGGTACGGGTGCAATGGCCTTTTTTGCCTGTTTTGTGAGTCGCCATAAATTCTGTTCAAAACTCCATTTGTTTGATCGAGGCATTCTATTCCAGCGCTCGGTGCCGATTCTATTTGCGTACCAACGCAAATCATCTACAATTGCTAACAATCGTTGCGCTTCATCACTGGAAGTCTGCTCGAGTTGGATTAGCACATGATAAGCCGTACCTAACTCTTCCAACATGATTGGTACACCTGGACGCGGCTCTGGTTCACTAATGTTCGTTATTCTGCCAAGAACATCGTTTGCACTTACCCAACCATTGACCTTGCCCAGGCTGTTGACGATAAGAAATTGGTCATCCTTAATTTCTCCCACTAAGTGAAATATATTTCCTTGATGCCATTTGACGAGGACGAGGTCTCCAACTTGAATTTCGCCAGGATGTCCAATGGGCGACATTGTCAGCGTTTGCCCATGTTTGATCGCCTCGCGCATGGATGCCAAATCGCCACCGTCTGGCACTGTCCAGGTATAAGATTTGCCTTCTTTTAGGGCCTCAAGCAAAGGGTCTTTGTGTTTGGACATCTACTCACAATCACTTCATGAACTTCTGAATCCGCATCCCTGTTGAAACTTCACCGACATACAATTTGTCATCCGAGCCAAGCGCAATCGCGTGCGGCCAGATGAACTGGCCAGGCGCCGGTATGGTTTCATCTGGTTATTTGCTTACACTACACTCTTCGCGACCTGCTCACCGTATCCCAACAACGCCTTGACCATCTCCTGCGTCCTGCCTTCCGCGTAGACTCGTAACACGGGTTCCGTGCCTGATGGACGGATCAATAACCACGAATCATCGGACATGATGTACTTCACGCCGTCGCGCTGGCTGATCTCGGATACCTTCTCGCTTCCTATCTCAGCCGGAGCCTGTTTCGTGAGAAATTCGGTCATCTCAGCCTTGGCCACCGGACGACTCAGACGCAAATCCCTGCGTTCGTAGAAGGCAGGCCCTACATCACTAAGTAGATCCTCCACCAGATCGTGCAGCGTTTTACCCGATTCCGCGATCATCTCGACAAGCAATAATCCCATAATGGGACCATCGCCTTCGGGGATGTGTCCCTTGAATGAGATGCCGCCTGATTCTTCTCCGCCGATCAATACATCCTGGGTCATCATGTAATCCGCGATATGATTGAATCCAACAGGCGTTTCATATAATTTCAATCCATAATGTTTGGCCAGGCGGTCGATCATGCGTGTGGTGGATACTGTCCGCACAACCGCGCCGGTCCAGCCGCGTTTTTCAACGAGGTATTTCAGTGAAAGTGACATGATCTTATGCGGGTCAACGAATATGCCGCGTTCATCCATCGCGCCGATACGGTCGGCATCGCCATCGGTCACGACGCCGAAATTCCCCATGCCTGAACTGACAGCGGAGGCCAGCGCGCCGAGATATTTCGAGACCGGTTCAGGGTGCACTCCGCCAAAGCCGGGATTCATCTCGCCGCGGATTTCCGCGATCTCACAGCCTGTGCCCTGCAAAAATGATTTGATGACGCCGCGCCCGGAGCCATACATCGCGTCCACAACGAAACGCTGCGGGTTGTCCGCGATCACGTCTGTTTTGATCAAGGTCCGCAAATGCTCGAAATAGGCGGGCAGCGGATTGAACTTCTGGATCAAATTCGCTTCGCGGGCCTTGTTATAGTCCATCAGGTTGGGGCCGCGCGCCTGCTGTTCGTTATCGTAGATGTACACTTCCACGCGGCGGCATTGTTCGGGCAGGGCTGACCCGCCGAACGCACCTTTGAGTTTGAGGCCGTTATAACGCGGCGCGTTGTGCGAGGCGGTGATCATCACGCCTGCGATGGCATTCTGATGTTTGACCGCGTAGGAGATCGCGGGAGTCGGCGCATCGGATTGGGCGAGCAGGACCGTGAACCCGTTTGCGGCAAGGACGCGCGCGACCTCACCCGCGAACCTGTCGGATAAGAAGCGCGTATCGAACCCCACGATGATCTTTTTGGGGTCGGGAGCCTGTTTGCCGTTCCCGGACTTGTCCCAGTGATCCGACGCGACCGCGTCCGCGATGGCTTGTGTGACCACACGCAAATTGCCGAACGTAAATGCATCTGAGATGACGGCTCTCCAGCCGTCGGTTCCAAAGTGAATGGGCATAAAAGTTCCTTTATTTCTGGCTCAGAATGATATTGAGTTAGGGTGTAGGCGAAGGCTGCCAATCTGCAACCGGCGTGGCAGTTTGTAACACCGTCTGGATCATCCATCCCTCCACGCGCACATCATTGACGGTTGTGAACACATGCACCCAGATGACGCCATTCACATCCTGCAAGTCGTTTGGCACGATGGTAACCGTGGAGCCATTACCAAGTGTAGCTAGTACCACGCCGCCCGGTTTTTCGCGGATGAACGCGCCGCCACCCTCAGAGGCGCGGATGATCGCCAGGATGGGAGTCGGTTCGGCAGTGATCGTGGATGTGGGCGTTTCTGTAGGAGGCAGGGTCACTTGAGAAGGAGTGGCTCTGGGAGTGCGGGAGGGAGTCCCGGCGGGAACGCCAATGGGGGCGGTTGCCTGCTCAGGTCGCGGTGATCCCGTGAGGGTGGAAACAGGCGCGGGGGTGGATATCGTTAGTGTAGCGGTGGCAGGCACAGGCGAGATCAGACCCGCCTGCTCCACTGTCCATTTTGCAAAGCCCGTGAGCGAAGCCAATGCCGCGATGAGGACGATGAACATGAGTCCCGTAAAGGCAAATCCGCCAGCTGATGTAGGATAGAAGCGCAGGAAGAAGAGCGTGATGAGGCCGAAGAAGGTTGCCCACGCGAGATGGATGATGAACACAAGCGCGCCCTGAGGCCAGATCTCGCCGACGCCGCTTCCCAGGCCAAAGCCTGCCGCGCTCAACGGAAGAAAAAGCTCATACGCAAGCAGTGCACTCGGTAGATATGGGCGGTCTTCGGAACGCACGAATGAAATGGTGATGAGGATCGCGCCGATGGCAAGGACAGTCAGGTCGGGCCACCATAAGCGGCTGTGGATAAATGCTTTGTTGAAATTCAGTGGTTGGAAATTGCGTGAGGCAAGGCCTGCGAGCGACGCGCTAATAAAGATAAGCAATGAACTGACGAAGAGTGCGGCAAAGGTTTGCGCGAAGAGACGCGCTGCGCCAGCGACAATTGCCAGCGCCATGCCGATCCAGGGAGTCAATAACGGCGCGACGAGTATGCCGAAAATGAGCAATGCCTGCGCGTTGAAGAAATAACCCAGGCCCAATATGGCCCCTGAAACCAGGGAGAACACAAAGAGCTCATAGGAAGGGAACGCGCGCCGGGCAAGATGCGCGAATAATGCGGCGCGCCCTTCTTCATCTGACGGGAAACGGGCGCGGCGTTGCGCGCGTCGCCTGCGCGCGCGCGCGGAGACGAATTCCTCTGCCTGTTCAGGGTCGGGCTGCGAAGTGGGTTCAGAATATTTCATTCTCTCAAACTTGCAACGATACGCAAGGGTTTATCCAGCAGTTCCAATGCGGCTGTGACATTCGGCATGATGAGATCGGCAGATAAAAGCGTTTCGGTCGCCGCGCCTTCCTGTGACATCACACAAATACCCAGAGCGGCTTCCTTGAGCATCGCCGCGTCGTTGGCTCCCTGACCGATGGCAGCAACGTTCTCCGCGCCGAGTTTGCGGAAATATTCCGCTTTTTGTTCGGCTTCGCTGCCTGGATGAATGCGCATTGCAGTCAGGTTGAGCTGCTGATCAAGCACAGCCTGTCGTCCATGCGTATCGGCGGTCAGCAGGTGTATCGTAAAACGATCTCTCAACAAAGCGATCTGTTTTGCAATCCCTTCGATCAACTGTCCATCTACGGCCAGAGTCCTATTGACATCCATGACAAGATGCTGCAGTTGCAAAGGATTGCGCCCGGGGATGTTGAGTTCGATCACGTATTCAATTATACAGGGAAGTATGGGAGGATGGAGGACGCATCTACTTTGCATAGCTTCATGCACAGAGATGCGGATCTTTGAACGAAGGTTTGAACAGCCCCTTTTTTGCCACGGATTTGCACAGATTTCCACTGATTTTCTAAAATGTTTCTCCGTGAGAATCCGTGAAATCCGTGGCTGAGAACCAATTGTCCGAGTTTTGTCTGAACTCCAAATGCCGTTATTGACACGTGTTTCTCTTCGGGTATAATTTCCGTCCGCACGGATGGCTCCGTAGCTCAATGGCAGAGCAAGCGCCTCTTAAGCGTTAGGTTCTCGGTTCGACCCCGAGCGGAGTCACCAAAAACCAGGGTCTAACACCCAAAAATGACCGAAACTGGTCAAGGTGTTAGGCTCTAGGGTTTTAAAGTCCAAAGTGTGATCCTAAAATCCAAGCAAGATCTGGTGAAGTACACCTTGAGTGCACCTTACAGGAGATAAAAGATGCCCCGCTGCGTTACCTGTCAAATAGATAAAGACGAGGAAGAATTCAACTGGCGGTATAAGTCGCTTGGCGTCCGTCACCCTACTTGTCGTGAGTGCCACAAGCCTTTCAGAAAGAACTGGTATGAAGACAACAAAGAAAGACACTTAGAGCAAGTCAAAGCCAGAAAGCATGAAGCGAGAAATGTAGCCAGGGAGTATGTCTACAACTACCTTTCAACTTATCCCTGTGCTAACTGCGGTGAGCCTGATCCCGTTGTTTTGGAATTTCACCACCGGCATGGCAAAGACAAAGCAGTTAGTGAAATGATTGCGGGCGGGTATCCGGTTTCAACCATTCAGGCCGAAATTGATAAATGCGATGTTTTGTGCGCCAACTGCCATAGAAAGAAAACAAATGAAGAAAGAGGCTGGTTTAGAGGTAGGAAATAGTATTTCGGATCGCCACTTGCCCGAACATGATATTAATAATCATGGAGGGCAAGTACAGTAAAGAGGATGGCTGTTGACTGGCGTGCTACTTCAGGCACGCCAAGTCAAATAACAAAAAAGGGTGTGCGGTTTGGGTGGGGTCGTACAAAAATACGGCGACAAAATCTTTTCAACCTATTCGATTCTCCTCTTGAACAAAAGTACAAAGGCGGAAGTAAAAGAAAATCCTATGTCTCTTACACTTACATTACTACCTCCCGGAGGAAACGCACCTGCTGTAATAGGTACTGCTCTAACAAGTTCCCATCCTTCTTCTGCAAGGTTAGATGCATCCAACCAGGCTTCGTCGAAATTTTCGCCTTCTACTGGCACAATTGCTGTCAAGCTTCCTCCTCCTGCTGACCCCACGACATCTTTAAGCGCAATCCATTGGTATGCAATTTCAAAACTCTCGGTACTCATTGTTTCTCCTTTCTGAATAGTCTAAGTCTAAATCATGCGGCTAATTGACTTCTCAATCTGAAGTTCCAGCCACTTCAGAAGATCTGACTGCTATCGAGCAATCACTTCCTCGCGACTCCCCAGCCGCCACTCGAGCGCGGTGAAGCGCTGTGCCACCTTATGATTGCGCACGGCCATGCTGATGGCGCGGCGGCTGCCTGACAGCACGCACAGTTTGCTGGCGCGTGTGACTGCCGTATAGAGCAGGTTGCGCTGCAGCATGGCGAAGTGCTGGGTCACGACCGGCATCACCACCACGGGGAATTCAGACCCCTGGGCTTTGTGCACCGATACAGCGTAGGCCAGGACAAGTTGATCCGCTTCACTCCAGTCATACGTCACAGCATGCCCATCGAAATCCACCCTGAGCGTCTGTTCGATGATATCCATCGAGCGGATGAATCCAATATCGCCGTTGTATACATCCTTATCATAGTTGTTTTGCGTTTGCATGACCTTGTCACCAAGCCGGAAGTTCGTCCCATACAGTTTGCGCTCAGGTTTGTTAGGCGCGGGAGGGTTGAGCTTCTCCTGCAGTCTTTCGTTCAATGCGGTGACCCCGGCAGGGCCGCGATAGATGGGAGCCAGCACCTGGACTTCGTGGATCGCGTCGAAGCCAAATTTCTGGGGGATCCTTTCGCTCACCACCTCCACGATCCAATCGGCGGCTGCGGCTGCATCTTCGGCGGGAAACAGGAAGAAATCACCTTTATCCTTGGAGAATACCGGGAACTTGCCCTGATTGATGAGA
>DATDRD010000387.1:0-1652 GCA_035291925.1 Anaerolineales bacterium | reverse complement strand
TCGCGCGAAAAAGCATTGCAATGTCTTTTGCTTGATCCCGTCATCACAGATATTGAAACAGCCAGGAAAGTATTGGATGATTATCTAGCAAGCTACAAGGAATATCTTCCACAATTTTGGCAATAATTTATGATGTCATTGCGAGGAGACTGCGAAGCAGACGACGAAGCAATCTCACATTGATTTGCGAATTAGGAGACACTTGCACCGGGCGCACACCTGCCTGATTTGCTGCACTTGCGCATGCGCTTAGCCGCGCAGCGGCAAGTGCAGGTGAGCAAATCGGGAGTGCCGGGGAGTGTCCAAGCCCGCATTCAATAGGTTTTCATATACTCCCTCAGAAAACCCTGCCTCATTCATACACCCATTCTTCAAACAATGATGTGAGGTCACAACTGCAGTGTTCTTCAGCCATTGACCTCAATTTCTCAGGCGTGGCAATGTCCCATGAAAGGGTTTCCGTGTAATCCTTGATGAAGCTATCAAAGACCTCTCTGCTCATCTCATCTCTTAATGCAACGAAGAACAACGGTCCGCGCCCGTAGACGATCGCGCCATATTCCTGTTCCGAATACGCGGCAACCGGCAGGCCAATGGGGATCTTTGCATTGCCTGCGTTTGCCCAGCGGCCTTCGAGTGAAGAACGAAATCCCGCCTCACCATCTGCGCCGTACTCATCAGCATAATATTGGAGCGTGGCAAACTGTGTGAGCGACTCATCCAGCCACGGATCGTCGAGCTGGTCATCGCCGACCAGGTTATAGAACCACTGATGTGCCGCTTCATGCGCTGTAATCCCTTCCAACACGACTTTGGAGGACGCGCCGGTATCGTCACTTTCCACGTCATATCTTCTCGAAGTGAGGGCGATCACGCCAGGATATTCAATGCCCCCTGCGAGCGTGGGCGTGGCAACGATATCAAGCTCGGTATATGGATACGGAGCATAACGCGCGCTGAAGTCTTCGATCGCCTGGGATGCAACTTCCAATGCCAGCTGCGCCCCATCCTTGAATTGCGGAGGGGCATAACTATGGATTGTGACTTCTCCAAAGGTTTGTGACAATTCTTCGTAAAGTGGACTTGCCACCAGATAAAAGTCACGTGCGGGCCCGCTCGCGGCCACCAACGTTTGAACCTGCCCGGCTTCGTCGCGGCGGACCTCACGCCCGGACGTGACCAGCACCACGTCTTTCGGCGCATGGACGCGTACAATGTAGAACGATGCATCTGCATAGGTGACATCGCCGCTTTCCGGAGGGATCTCTGCATTCCAACTTTCATCGTCGTACACCGCGATCATGGGATAAGCATGAGCCAGTGCGAGCACATCTTCAGCATATGCCAGCACGCCATAATTCGATTCAAGCGTTTGGGGGACGGTGACGGCGAAGTCCATTTGAATAACAACGCTTTGATTCGGTCCCAACGCTGATGAGAAGGGCACAGTCATCAGACTGTTTTCAAGTTCGTATGAGGGCGTGACGGATCCCCCATCCACTTTCAAATTCGAGATCATCATCTCACCGCCCAGGATGTTTGGGAACAGGCGGAATCGGACCTCATTTAATGGAACAGTTTCAGCGTTTGTGTAGCGGACTTCTTCGGTCCCTGTGATGTGATAGAGGTCATCCGCTATTTTGAATTCGATG
>DATDRD010000386.1:0-7353 GCA_035291925.1 Anaerolineales bacterium | reverse complement strand
TGAAAGCCAGCATATGATCAATGCGGATGCGCATCAGTGTGTATTTGACCCACATGATGACCCAGTAACCGATGAAAGCCTTGAACACGATCACTGCAATCGCAAGGAACGGACTGACCTGCTCAAGCCCAAAGAAACGATAACCGCCAAAGAACAGGATTGACAGGAAACCACCATAAGTAAATGCATGCAGAAGTTCGCCCGCATAGAACATGCCGAACTTCATGCCGGAATATTCAGTGTTGTAACCGGCCACCAGCTCGGATTCGCCTTCCGCCATATCAAAGGGCGCGCGGCCAAGTTCGGCAATTGACGTGATGAGGAAGATCAATGCGCCTAGCGGCGCAAGCAGGACGAACCAGATATCCTGTTTTTCAATGATGGCGCTCATCCCCATGGAACCCGCCAGGATGGTCGGGATCAATAACATGGTGAGCATGGGGATCTCAAAGGAAACCATCACCGCAACCTGACGGAACGCGCCAATGAGCGCGAACTTGTTATTTGATGACCAGCCAGCCATAATAATGGAAAGTGTACCAATTGCTCCGGCGGCGATGATATACAGCGCACCGATGTTCAAATCCACACCGAGGATGGTGGGAGCAAGCGGCACGATTGCCCACAGGATCAGCACCGACATCATCGAGAGCATCGGCGCAATGTTATAAACGACCTTATCCGCGCCGCCGGGGGTCGTATCTTCCTTGATCATTAGCTTGATAATGTCTGCAAACGGCTGGATCAATCCAAAAGGTCCCACGCGGTTTGGACCGATGCGATCCTGGAAGCGAGATACAACTTTGCGCTCCACCCAGACGAGGAAGATATCAAGCAACATCAATATGGTGATCAAGAGAAGGACGCCGAGGAAACCAATCAACACCTGCGCGGCAACCTCAGGCATTCCCCAGCCGGTAAAGATGCCCATCAACCAGTCTGCGGCTACTTTGAGGGGATCATTCCAAAAACTCATGAGTTACTCCTGATTTCCTTCACCCCGCCAGCCTCGCATGAGTGAGGATGGGAGTGACGAGTCATTACACAAAGAGAAGGCTGAAAGGATTAATCCAATCAGCCTTCTCTTCAATTACATACAAGTTACGCCCACTCCAACATCCCCTTGCGCCATGTGTAAACGAGGCCTGCAATGAGGATGAGAATGAAGATGATGCCTTCGATAACGGCAAACAGACCAAGCTCACCGAGTTTCACAGCCCAGGGGAAGAGGAACACGGTCTCAACATCGAAGACCAGAAATACCAGAGCAAAGATATAGTACTGGGCTTTGAACTGCACCCAGCTATCTCCCACTGTTTCGATGCCGCACTCGTAAGTTGTCTGTTTGATGGGATTGGGCTTCTTGGGGCCGAGCATCCAGGCCATCCCTATCGCACCAACCGGGATAATCAGCCCAACAATAAAGAATAAACCAATGTAAATCCACTGACTCATAGATTCTCCATCACAAAATATGTCTTACAAGTAGAAAAATTGTACCATAAAGAACAAATGACAGGCATGGAAAGCATGTCAATTTTTCGGGTGATTTTCGTCATATATTTTTATTGGCCGCGTTTTTTTCGCCTTTTGACCAGGAACTTGAGGATATCATCGAAAAATGGAAAACCGATGACCGTACCCACCACGGAACCAATCACACCGGTTGCTCGCGCAAAATTTGCAGAGAGTCCGAGGAGATTCACCGCCTCGATCTCGACCAGTTGGGCTGATACCGCTTTTCGGCTTTCCTGGCCGTTTTGCTTATCCACAAAGCGCAGATACAGCCAGACCGTCCCGCGATAGACGCCCGTCTCACCCGGGCGAATGCTCCAATAAAACGTGACCGATTGTCCCTGCGCGAGAGTCTGGCTGGACAAATCTGGAGGAGATATCTCCACGCCAGCCATATCGAAGCGAGCCTCGGCAATCACATGATGTGTTTCATAAAGGTTCGGTATCTCGATCGTTTCCCCCGCAATGACGTTCCCACCGGTCTCTGCAGTGGGCGTAATGTTTCCCAGATCATCCACTTCAAGCGTCAAGCGGATCAAATCCGAATCCCCGGCGCGCATTTGGGGTGGAAACTCAAGCGTGAGGCGGCGAGACTCCTTGATGGCAGGAAGAACTGTGATTACGGGCGCCCGGGTTGCAGACACTTCGTCCGTTGGGACTGGCGCTTCGGTCGCGGCAGGTGCTTCTGTCGCCGCAGGCGCTTCTGTCGCGGCGGGTGCCTCTGTCGCCTCGGCTGGAGCTTCTGTCGCCGCAGGTGCCGCGCCACCACAGCCAAAACCAGCGAAGATCCAGAGAATCGCGGCCAGCAAGAGAAAAATGTAACGGGAAGAGAAAGATCGAGGCTTCACAAAACAGAGTAGGGGTTGAATTGAAACGACTCGGGGGTCGGCAGCTGCAATTCGGAGGGCGGGATCGGCTGGACGCGCGTCTCGCGCCGCGCGGGTGCCAATCCCCAGATCAATAGTGCAATGGAAATAGCCAGTATCACAATCCCAAGGATGATCCTGATCCGTCTCGTCATTGATCCACTTCTTCCACTTCTGAATACCAGCGGACGCGCGTGCCGACCTTATCTCGCATTTGCCACGCCAGCGACTTCGGCATTTCATCGAAAGCTTTTTGGATTTGACGCACGCGTCCAAGAACAAGATCGCGTTCCTCCATTGTAGTTTTCAAATCATCATCAGCCAACAGATCCTCAACGCGCTTGAGATTGATGGATGTGGTTTTGTAGAGGCCCCAATCCTGGGCACAAAGCCATGCAATACGATCCACGCCAATCTTTCCATCCTGTTCACTGCCAACCTCATTATTGAGAAGCAGGGATATGATATCGAGCGCATCCTTGCGATTAAGCTCGACCACCTGCGCCTTTGACAACAACAACTCCGCCAGCGGGATGGTAACAGGGTGTAGATGCAGGCGATCATCCAGCGGCAATTTGTGACACATCTCGAAATCGCCGACCAGAATATCAATGCGGCGACCGTTCGTGTCAGCAAGATAGATCTGGCGCCGCATACCGTTCAATAAATTGAACTGTTTATCGGGTGAATAACCCATGCTTTGAAAAAACGACTCGAGCTTATGTCGTTCATTTTTTGGAACAACAAAATCGATGTCGGGTGCGTCGCGTTTGAAAAAGCGCGGGTTGTTTTGGCTATGGACAAGTATGGCCAACCCCCCGAAGGCGCGTAGATGAATTTGATTTTCGTTTGCAGCGCCTATGAGACGGTTCATCTCAAGGACGAGTTCAGACAGCGTATCCATGAATTTATTATATCCTTCTCCCTCCTGAAAAAGGAGAAGGATATAAGTTTCTACACTTCTTACTCTACTGGAATCTCAGCCTGGACCTTGTCCATGTCAATACCAGCGCGTTTGCGATAGGACTTGAAGCCGAAGTAGATGACCGCGGCTAACACATACATGGACAACATATATATTATTGAACTGGTGTTCGTAATACCAATCCCATAAAGCCCATTGGGATCAAATATCCATTGATACAACAGGAAAACGAGGAAGCCGCCAAAGATCACACCTGCAACGGTAATGAGCGGTATGCCAAACACATTATATTTCGCGATTGGCGAGGCCTTATACAAGGCAGGCTTGCGATATGGAAGAATGATCGCTGCAATCGTCGTGCCCAGGAACGTCACTGCAATGACGAGCGTGGACGCCAGTGTAAGGGACTGGAAGTTTGCCACATTGTAATTGAACATATAAGCTATGAACACTGACGGAATGACCATCAACAGCAGTGCGTTGACCGGGGTTCCAGTGCGCTCATTCACTTCCGCAACTTTCTCAGGAAGCAAACGGTCAAATGCGGCGGCAAAGATCACGCGCGTAGATGAAAGGAATACGGTCCCGCTCCAACCGAACCACCAGAGACTCATCAATACAACAACGATGAATTGCAGGACCTTATTGGTGGTAAGGAACGCGGCAAGCAAAGCCGGATAGGGCCATACCGGCAGGGCAGGAACTTCGGTCACATAGCCCCATGCGTAATTCCACCACGCCGCGCCAGCCTGCACATAGAAATCCCACCCGATGGTTTTGCTGATGGCGTATAACAACAGAATGCCAAGCAAAGTGGTAATCCCAAGCGCCCAGCCCATACCGGCAACATTGCGTTTGAAATCAGTGGCGCCACGCACTTCACCATATAGGGTTGCACCCCAGTTGGGCCACAGGTTGAAGAAGACCATATACGGCAGGACGAGGAAGACTGCAAGCAATGCGCCTCCGCTGAACGGCGTGATCGCGCCCGCATCGATTCCGAGTGCGACAGTTGCATCATAGACACCGGGCTGTGTGCCAAACATCGAAACTGCGTTTGCATCAAGGCCGGCTTTGAACGCTGCGTTGGACCCTGTGAGCAACAATACGATCACAATCAGCAACCCCAATACGCCGCCGTAGAATGAAAACTTCTGAATGCGGGCATAGGTCTTCATGCCGAGGGCGATGAAGATGCTCACGATTGCGAGCGTAATGAGCGAGGCAGTGAATGCGCCATTCTGTGTGCCAGCAAACCAAAGGGCAACATCTTTCGCGCCGAGAATTCCAAGCAACGGCACAACCACGATGTGACGGAACATATCACCGTACAACGGCACCCACAACCACAGAATAAACCACCAGCCTGTGACCGCCAGGATGAAGCCGACCGCGCCGCCAAGAATACGGCTCTGCCAAACATAATCGCCGCCAGACCGAGGCATGACGGCGATCAATCCAGCATATACGATGACTTCAAAGAAGATAAAGATCGCGCTGATGATC
The DNA here is from genome assembly GCA_035291925.1 of Anaerolineales bacterium. GTDB lineage: Bacteria > Chloroflexota > Anaerolineae > Anaerolineales > Villigracilaceae > Defluviilinea. The sequence goes on along the minus strand of DATDRD010000386.1, from coordinate 2,541 downwards.
AGCGCATTGACCATCCCACCCTCAAAGTAGTACATCTGGCTGAAACTGTACAAACCGAGAGTGATGAGATTAATCGAGAAGAACGCGTAGATGAACGCGTCCATGACCGACCACGAACGCACAAGGCCGGTCGCCTTGCGAACAAACAAGTTGCTCATGGGATGCTCCTCCTTTAGGACTTAATTGATCTCGTGCCACAAAGTTTGTAACACGCAACTCCCAAATAAGTTAACCAGTAGTCAATACGTAATTCTCGATTTTATTCTTGCCTAGTACAACAATGGCACCCAGCAAAGTTCCCTGCTCGTACATCGAACCGGGATTGATGCACAACGTCTTGCCGATTCGCGAAGCGCCGCGCCCCTCATGAATGTGCCCGTGCAGGCCCAACAAAGGTTGCGTCTCTTCAATAACTTTGCGCACCGCGATGGAGCCAACAGGCTTGAGAGCCTGGCCTGCCATTTTTGGACGTAGATCCTTATCCAACTCGGGCGCCTCATCCAGACTCGACTTATAGGGCGGCACGTGGATATTGAAGACCGCGTTACGCGGGTCTTTGAGTTTTGAGATCATCGCTTCATACCGGACCCTGAGCTGATCCTCATCCTCTTCGCGGTGTGTATCCCAGGGCGTTCGATTCGACCAGCCGGACGCGATCATTTCGTGGACTCCGTCAAGGGGAGTCACCTGGCCCTCGGCCAGGACCACACGCCGGGAAGAGCGAACGAGCTCGTCCACTTCAGCCATGTCATCGTTGCCGGGGCAGCAGTACACCTTCATGTCGCTGCTATCCAGTTTTTTATCCGCGAGGTCCATCCACTGCTGAATGACCTTGAGGACCTCGTGCGAGAAGATCTGACTTACCTTCTCAGGACTTTTTTCGAGTTCGGCAATCTCATCGGGATCCGTAAGGTACGGATAGTAGCCTCGGCTGCGGACGCGTTTGATCATGTCCTGGAGTTCGTCGTCATTTGAAATATCAAACACCTGTTCAAGCAATGTGACGCGGTAATTTTTCCCACCCTGATGGATGACCGGCACGACGGCTTTGCCCGTCATGTCGCCGCCGAGCAGGAGCACATCGGCTCCATAGAATTTTCCGGCATTGAGAAATTTGCTCCAGCAAATGTCCGACCCATGAATATCTGTGGCAAAAAAGAGTTTTGTCACGCGCAAACTCCTTGTGATGATGGGTTGTTCGGTCAGCGTTATTATACCCCTCCAGCGGTAAAAGATAAGATTGGTTCTTGGGTTGACGCGTGTTATTTTGCTAAATCAACGATTAGCCAGTATACCCCCGCGGAAAGCAATCCGCTTGCCGGGATCGTGATCAGCCAGGCAGTGATGATTTCCTCCGCCACGCTCCAGCGGACCTTGCTGACGCGTTCCGCAGAGCCCACACCGATGATCGCCGAACTGACAATTTGCGATGTGCTGACCGGCACGCCAACAAGAGATGCTGTAAGAATTACAAGAGCAGAAGTTAACTGCGTTGAAAAACTATGTACAGGTCGGATCTTATAAAACTTTCCACCCAACGTGCGGATCAACCGCCAGCCGCCCAGGCTCGTCCCGACCGCGATGGCCCCGGCGCTGATGGCAACCACCCAGGTGGGAACTTGAAACGATGGCAGGACTCCGCCAATGACCAGACTTAGGGCAATAATCCCCATGGTTTTTTGCGCGTCGTTTGTCCCATGACTGAATGCCATCGCCACAGCCGTGATCAACTGGCTGCGCTTGAAGAACACATTTATGCGTGGTGTCGCAGCCTGTGCGAAAAAGTAGATCAAGCGCGTCATGATAAAACCAACAATAAAACCGGCAAGAGGTGAGGCAAATAAGGCGATCAAGACCCTGTTCAAGCCGCCGAATTTAATCGCTTCCACACCTGCGCCCACAAGAACTGCACCGATCATTCCGCCGATCAGTGCATGGGATGAACTGCCGGGGATGCCAAAGTACCAGGTGATGAGATTCCATGCGATCGCACCGACAAGAGCAGATACAATCACAGCAAGGGTTAGGACATTGGATTGAACGATGTCCTCGCCGATCGTTTTGGCGACCACTACTCCAAACAAAAAGGGCCCTAAAAATTCAGCCACCGCGGCGATACCCAACGCCGTCCGCGGGCTGAAGGCCCTCGATGAGATCATCGTCGCGACGATGTTGCTGGCATCGCGCATACCGTTCAGAAAATCGAAGACCAATGCCAGGGCGATGACGATAATGAGGTCTTGAGACATAATAAATTACAGATGTCATTGCGAGGCGGCGTCCGCCCGCCGTGGCAATCTCATAGTCCACATTATTTCTTGCTTGTGGGTTAGCTGAGACTGCCACGTCGTGGCGCCTTTAGCGCCATTCCTCGCAGTGACATGTTGACTAGGTTTTCTTCACCACAATATCCGCAATAATGTTGCCTGCCTCATCTCCGCGATCGGCCGCGTTCGAGAGATGCCGATACACTTCACGAAATTTCAGCATCTCAACTACATGATGAATATCTTCAGGCCCGGAAAACAGGTCAGCGATGGC
>DATDRD010000385.1:0-2360 GCA_035291925.1 Anaerolineales bacterium | reverse complement strand
CATCATTGGCTTGCTCAGGAACAATTATCGTTTTCTCGTCGCGGCGGCGATCCTGGCTTTTCCGTTTTCCTGGTACCCGAGCGGATTCCCAGCCGTCCGATCGCCGGTCTTTTTGTTGCCGTTATTCCTTTTTGGTTCCGGTTATCTCATGTATCGCGACCGTGAAATGTTTGCCTGGATTTTGGCGATCCCGTTCTTCCTGGCGATACTGCTGTTGTTCTATGTAATCAAGGCGCAATAAAAATGCAGTCAACACTCGTTATCTTTTCAGGGCTTCCCGGCACAGGCAAATCCAAGCTTGCGGACAAACTGGCGCGCGAACTGCGCTGGCCGCTCCTGCGAATTGACGATGTGATTGGTGAAATTCCTGAGAAACCAAATGTGGCGTTCTGGGATTCAAAGGTGGCGATCCTGCTGGGTCTCACCGAAACACAACTCGAATTAGGCCTGAGCGTGATCGTGGACTCGGTCTTTATGAATACTGACCGCAATCATGCTCAGGACATCGCCCGCAAGCGTCAGGCGCGTTTTCGGCCAATTTATGTTTTTGTGTCTGATGATAAAGTCTGGAAGGAACGGGTAACAACCCGCTACAAGGAATCGAACAAAAACGACGTTGCCACCTGGGAGCAGATCCAGCACCAACGCGGGCACTTCCGCAAATGGGAGCCGGATACGGCGCTCTTTATTGACTCTTTGAACTCAATTGATGGGAACTATGCAGATATTCTACACTTTGTCATGAACGAGGATGTTGCTTTGCACCCGCTGGCCGATATGCCATTGGTTGAAGGAAAATATCATGCCTAGTCCTGTTGTGCGTTAAGAATCTACTATGACTGAAATATTGGTTCAAACCATCCTCGGCTGGCCAGCGATCATTGCATCGCTGGGGTTGGCTTTGGCTGGCATCCTTTTGAAGCGCCCCATATTATCACTGGTTGGCGCTGTTCTCTATCTGGCTCCCGCGTGGTACCTCGGTCTCTATTTTTCTTTTTCGTTCATCCTGCCGCTTTTCTCCGTTGGGTCTGCCTATGCCGTTTCGAAAGGAAAAACCGCTGTGGCTTTTGCCTTGATGCTGCCTCCCCTTCTTGTCAGCGGCTGGATCGGCTATCTCGTTTTGACTCAACCTGTTCGATAGCCGGTTATTAAACTTGTCAATGTTCGATCATCCAATGGAGTATTTATGCCTTCATCCACAAAACTCACCCGTTCGCTCGTAGATACTGCCATGGGACGCGTCCCTGCCGACCTGGTGATCCTCAATGGCAAATGGGTATCCGTGCAATCTCGTGAGATCATCCCCGGTTCGGATATTGCCGTCAAGGACGGGCACATCGCCTACGTCGGAGAAGATGCGAGTCACACGATTGGTAAAAAGACGGAAGTCATTGATGCGAAGGGACGCTATCTCGTGCCCGGCCTGCTCGATGGACACATGCACGTTGAATCGGGCATGGTGACCGTCACTGAGTTTGTGCGTGCAGTTGCTGTGCGCGGCACGACAGGCATGTTCATTGATCCGCATGAGATGGCAAACGTCTTTGGACTCAAAGGTGTCAAGTTGATAATGAACGAGGCGCAAAAGCAACCCATCCATGTCTGGGTGCAGATGCCTTCCTGCGTTCCCTCTGCTCCCGGGCTTGAGACTCCCGGCGCGCATATCGGTCCAAAGGAAGTTGCACAGGCGATGAAATGGAAGGGCATCATCGGTCTCGGTGAAATGATGAATTTTCAAGGCGTGTTCATGGGTGATCAAAAGATGCTCGCTGAATTGTCCATTACGCACGCACATAACAAAACCATCGGCGGGCATTACGCGTCGCCGGATCTCGGACTTCCCTTTCACGGGTACGTTGCGGGCGGCGCGGAGGATGACCACGAAGGTACGCGAGTTGAAGATGCGGTCGCGCGTGTTCGGCAGGGCATGAAATCCATGCTGCGATACGGATCATCCTGGTATGACGTCGCTTCGCAGGTGGGCGCAATTACCAAACTCGGTTTGGACCCGCGTCACTTCATACTCGTCACTGATGACTCGCACGCAGGAACACTAACCAGTGAAGGTCACATGGACCGCGTCCTGCGCCACGCCATCGGGCAGGGACTCGAACCCATGACCGCGATCCAGATGATGACGATCAACACCGCCGAGCATTTCGGCGTTGCAAAGGAAATGGGCATGATCGCTCCCGGTCGCTGGGCAGATGTGGTGCTTGTTGAAGACTTGAAGAATTTCAAGGCGGATTTGGTCATTGCAAAGGGTCAGGTTATTACAGAAAAAGGCGGGTGGAAAGTATCTTTGCCGAAATTCAGTTATCCATCTTGGATGAAGAACTCGGTGAAATTGAAAAGGAAAT
>DATDRD010000384.1:0-9251 GCA_035291925.1 Anaerolineales bacterium | reverse complement strand
GGTTTGCTTGAATGTTTCGGACCCAATCCGCATTTAAACCGCGTGCTGCTCCGACATAGTAGTCACAGCCAATCAGTTCATATTGCATGGGAGTAACACGTTTCTTTCCTGATTTGCGGCCTGTTGTCGTTAATAGAAGGATGATCCTGCCCACGAGTGATCCCAACCCAATGGCATAAAGCAGCCGATGAATCTTTTGGATATTTTTCATCTTTGCCCAATCAAATGCTACAGGCTTCATGACAACAGCCTTTCGCCCGGATATGAACCGTTATTTGAACACCACATCCGCGGGCATACCTATCTTGAGTTCACCGTTGCTGTTTGTTACGCTCAACTTGACTGCAAACACCGTGCTGCTGCGTCCTTCCACGGTTTGGACATTGCGTGGTGTGAACTCAGCCTGGTCAGCAAAATGGACAACAACCGCATCGAACTTTGGGCTTTCTCCTGTCGCTGAATCAATGGTGACCGTAGCTTCCTGACCTAGTTTAATTTCTCGCAGTCGATCTTCGGGAACGTAGACAGTGATCGTGATGTTATTCAAATCCGCCATGGCGAATGCTGTTGCGCCGGGTTGGACGAACTCACCGGGCTCCACGTTGCGGACAAGGATGACACCATCCATCGGGGCGTACACGGTCAGCTTTGTAATTTGGGCGTCGATCAAGGCAAGATTGGCTTGTGCCTGCTGAACCGCCTTTTGTGCCTGCTCCACTGCCGCCTGCGCCTGATCCACCGCCCCCTGCGCGAGGGTCACACTGGAGGACTGATCGCCCGTCTGCAAACTGCGCAGGAAATCCAGCGCGGAGTAATAACGCTCCTGAGCAACCGATACATCCGCGCGCGCTTGCAGAATTTCATCAGCCGACTCAGTCGTCAACAGATCGTTGTATGCCTTCTGCGCGTTTTCCAATTCATCCCGCGCATTGTTATACAATGTGCGGCCTGCCTCTCCAAGCTGTTCGTCACCGGTGCACTTATAAATCAGGTTTGTCAAGCGCGCATTTTCAACGAAATAACCTTGATTTGTTCCGCAATGGGTGCGGTTATAAAGACCCTTCGGTACATCCTGGGTTGCCGAGTTCTGTGCGCGATAGTTTACGTTCTGTGCGATCTGGTACGCCAGGCGGGCATCCAGGAGGCGCTTCTCGGCATTCAGAAAATCTGTTTGTATCATTGATTGGGTGACCGTTGCCAGGTTTGCCTCGGCATCCTGCACCGCGGTCTGCGCCAACTCGACCTGTGTTTGCGCGGCCTGGATCTGCTCAACGCGCGTGTAGTACCACCCCGGCTGTTCGAACAGGTCCGGGTCTGAGAACCAATCTTCGAGCCGTGTGCTTTTTCCCTGAGCCAGCGCGGCGTCAAGGGTGATTTGAAACTGGGACTGGGCCGTCGCCAGCGCGTTTTGGGCGCTATGCGCGCCTGCCATAGCAGAATCCAATTGAGCGGCCGCGACGGCTCGTTGCGCGGCCAGCAGGCTGTCGTCCAGGCGAAAAAGCGGATCGCCCGCTATAACGGGTTGTCCCTCCTCAACGAGGACTTCGGCGACTTTGCCAGCCATCTCAGGCGAGACGTTCACAACCACGGATTCAATGGTTCCCGAGGCGCTGAGCTGTCCGTTGCCGTCACTGTTCAGCGCACGGATCCCATAATAAATCCCTGTGGCAATGAGTGCCAGTACGATAATGATCGCGGGAAGAGGGGGGCGTTTGTGTTGCATGGCTAACTCCTTAAGAGAATTTAGTCTAAGCGTTTGCGGAAGCGAGCGGCGGCCGCGCCCATGATGACAACTGCAAAGATTGTTAATGCAATGATTTCATTTTGCAACGCGGCCGCGCCAACTCCTTTTAGTAACAAAGCACGGATAATCACAAGATAATAACGAAGTGGGACAATGGCAGATACGTATTGCAGGAATTTTGGCATTGCTTGAATAGGAAAGAAAAAGCCCGAAAGAAAGATGCTTGGCAACATGGTCACCATGACCGTGATAAATGCTTCCTGTTGTGTGTTGGCAATCGTGGAAGCAAACAGGCCAATGCCAAGGCTCGATACAAGGAACAAACCCGAAAGAGCAAAGATGAGGCCCAGGTCCCCTTTGATCGGAACCTTGAACCACCAATGCCCGATAATGAGGACTTCAAGTGTGTCAATGAACGCCAGTATGCTATATGGCAAAATTTTTCCTGCCACCAATTCCCACGGGCGAATGGGCGTCACGATCAATTGCTCGATGGTCCCACGCTCACGCTCGCGCACAATGGAAGACGCCGTCAACAAAGCGGTAATGAAAAACAGGATCATGCCGATCACGCCCGGCACATTGAAGTAAGCCGCGATGAGATCGGGGTTATACCAAACCTGTGTACGCACATCGAGGGGTGGATTGAAAGATGAAGATCTTCCCGTCAAAGCGGCTTGTTCCGTCAATACCTTTGTAGCATAGGACTGACCAATCAACTTTGCCGTGGAGAGTGCAGTTCCACCCACTGTTGCATCAGAACCATCCAGCACAAGCGATACCTGAGCATTGCCCTCCAGAAGGCGGATATCATAATCGGGTGGAATGATGAGCGCCGCACGGATTTTTCCCGATTCGATCAACGCTCTATACTCATCCTCCGAGCCGACAGCGTAATCTATGCTGAAGTAATTGGCCGCGCGGAAAGCATCCAGAAGGGAGCGCGATTGTGGGGACAGACTCTGATCCCAGACTGCAAGCGAGATGTTCTTCACATCTGTCGTAGCCGCGTAACCCAGCAGGAACAACTGCATGATAGGCATGACAATGATCAGAACCAGCGTGCGTGGGTCACGGATGATCTGAATGAATTCCTTGCGGATAATGGACATTAAGCGTGAGTTCATGCCTTCTCCTTTATTACGCCGTGCAGATAAATATCCACGAAAAGGTCGAAGCTGTTCCTGGGCATTAACTTGGCGATGAGGGAATCTTTGATAAACAGTTCAGTGATGTAGAAGGAAAAAAACATGCCAAGAAAGGAACGCACCAAAACCGGGGGAGGAATCTTGCGTAGATTCTTGCGGACATGCACCATCTTCTCGAACATCGGCAGGAGCTTGGGGGCAATCTCTCCAATTAAGTTGGATACGTGCTTTCCGTTGAATTCCACAAGCTCAATGAAAATCAGCTTCAATAATTCAGGCCGGGTACCCAGTTCGGTAACCAGAGCGCGTGCGGCGTTGCGGATGAGTTCCTCTGCGGTATCACCCTGCGCAGCAAGGATTAGCGGCAGGATTTGTTTATAAGGGTGTTTATCCATAATGATGGCCTGAAAAATATCTTCCTTGCTGGAAAAATGGTTATAGATGCCGCCAAGCGCAAGTCCTGCTTTATCGGCGATCTGGCGCATGGATGTGGCGTGGTATCCCTGTTCCATGAAGAGTTCAAACGCGGCATCTTCAACGGCCAGACGGGTTACTTCGCCTTTTTTTAGTTTCTCTTTCGACATCGTATCTCCAAAGTAAATGAACGAACGTTCGTTTTTATTTTAAACGAAACAGAGGAATTTCGTCAAGACAAAAATGTCACATAATAAATGGATTACTATTACGCCGCGACCCCAACTCCCTCGTTCGCGTGGTTGACAAAGAAGTGCATCCGGTTGAAGAAATTCACTTCGCTGATTCCCGCATCCGCGTCAAGGAACAACAGGTTCAAGCGCGGATACATTTCCTTCATCTTCTTCTCTGCGCCCTTGGCAATAATATGATTTGCAATACAGCCAAACGGCTGCAGGCACAGCACATTGGGGATCCCATTCTTCACAAAGGACGCGACCTCACCCGCAATGAGCCAGCCTTCGCCATACTGGTGGTTGAGACTGAGGATTTCCTGCGCGTTCCTCGCAATATCCTCAATTTCGGTATGGCGCTGAAAGCGCAGATACTGCTTCATCACATCATGGACTTCGCCCAGGAAGTTGCGAAGCACCTTTTTTCCCAACAAAGCCAACAGCCAAAGCATGTCGCGCCGCGCCAGGTGGGTCATCACTTTTTGCTCGACATGGATCAGCCCGCCCGCGAAGAACTCCAGGAAGGTCGGCATGACCACTTCAACGCCTTGATCCATCAGCCATTCTGCCGCGTTGTTATTGGAGAAGGCATTGTATTTGACAAAAATCTCACCCACGATCCCCACCTTGGGATAATGCTCATCATCCACGTCAATCGCGTTGAAATCCGCGACAACCCTGCCAAGCGCATTGAGCAACGCTTTTTTCTCGGTGGGAATTTTTCCTTCCATGAAATCAGACAGGTATCGATCAACCACCCGCTTCGCATCGCCTTTATGGATTTCACGGATCACTGTGGAGTAATACATATCCGAGAGCGCGTCGGTGAACGCCATGCTGATGATGGCTTTGTACATATAAGCTTTGGTGTTGAACGCAAAGCCTGGCTGTTCATTCAGTGTTTGCAAATTGGTGGAAAGCGTAACCACAGGCACATCTTCGAATCCCGCCGCAATGAGCGCCTTCTTGATCATGCCGACATAACTCGTTGCGCGGCACTGTCCGCCCGTTTGCGAGAACCCGATCGCGGTATGCGCCAGATCATATTTCCCCGATTGCAACGCCTTGACCAGATCCCCCACCGTGATAATGCCAGGGTAGCAGATTTCATTGTTGGCATACTTGAGTCCCGTATCCACAGAACTGCGGTCGGCAGGCGGGAGCCAGACAATGTCATAGCCCACATCCACGAACGGTCTGACAATCGGCGGCGAACAGAACGGGGAAAAATCGGGAACGATCAATATCCTGTTTCGATCTTCACGCTGGTACACGCGCGTCTTCGTGCGCGCTTTATAGACCCGCTCCGTCGGTTTCGTCTGGCGCATCGACTCAAGCATGGATCGCAGTCTGAGTTTCGTGGAACCCACGCTCTCGATTTCATCAACGCGGAGCACCGTCGGGCTTTTGCCATACTCGCTCAGGATTGAACTGATCTCATCCAGAATGAACGGGTCGGGTCCGCAGCCAAATGAATTCAACTGCACCACTTCCACACGCGGCGCGTCCTGTTTGCCCGCCCAACGCGCCGCATGAAAGAAACGATTCGAATATTCCCATTGCGTCATCACGTGACGATTATCCAACCTCTGCCCTTCTTCAAGCGGAACCGAATCTTCAGTGATGACATCCAATCCAAAATTTATCAGGATGTCTGGAATCTTATGGTTGATCAGCGGATCAATATGATATGGACGTCCCATCAACAAAATAACAGGGCGGCCTTCCTCTTTCGCATTTTCCAAAATCTCCGCCGCCACGCTTCTTACCTGACCTTTGAACTGCTTCTGCGATTCTTGAGCCTTGTCAAACGCCCGAACAGAAACCCCATGCGGCACACCGAGACTTGCAAGATAATCAAGACAAGTCTTCCTCAGCAACTTCTTATCGTTAAAGTTGACTGGAGGCATGTCCAATGGGATTTCATATTTCCCTTCTGGATTAATGACATTTCGAACCACATCCGCATAACCCGAAACAACGGGACAGTTATAACTATTCGCCGCGTCGCTAAACCCGCTCTCTTCATAGAAGACCATCGGGAAGAAGATTCGATCCACACCCAGCTCGATCAGGTTCATAATGTGCCCGCTGACCAGCTTTGCAGGGAAGCACAGGTTATCAGACATGATGTGTCCCGCCCCTTTTTGGAAGACCGCGTTGCTCGAAGGCGCGGAGAGTTGAACTTTGATTCCACTTTCCACCAGCAGCGTATTCCAGAAGGGAAAATTCTCGAACTGATTCAAAACCCTGGGAATACCGATGACCAGCCTCGGGGTTGAGTCGGGCGCGGTTTTTCTGTCAAACAACAGATCAACCTTAAGCGCAGGCAGGTTGACTCCGCGCCGCTCCGCCTTGCCTCCGTTTGTATAGATCTTCTCACAACGGTTGCCCGAATAAAAAATATTTCCGTTCGGGAAGGTCAGCTTCGTAACGGCGCATTTGTTTTCGCAGCCGTGACAATGGATCGTCTTCTTTGCGTAATTGCCCGCCACTTTGAGTTTATCGAGAATGGAGCGGCTTTCCCCATGCCCATTATCTTTGGAATGATCGAGGGCAGTCAACGCCGCACCATACGCGCCCATCAACTCCGCCATATCAGGGCAAGTGACCTCGCGCCCCAAAAGATGTTCAAGCGCCTTCTGCACAGCGGGATTGCGGAACGTGCCGCCCTGCACCACGATATGCTCACCGAGATGATCGATGTTCGTGACCTTCAAAACTTTATGAAGCGCATTCTTGATGACCGAATACGCAAGCCCCGCAGAAATATCATTGATCGAAGCACCCTCGCGCAAAGACTGTTTTACTTTCGAATTCATGAACACGGTACAACGCGTGCCGAGATCGCAAGGCGATTCACCTTTGGTGGCTTCCTTTGCAAATTCTGCGGCAGTGTATCCCATCGAACGCGCAAACGATTCAATGAAAGAACCGCATCCCGAAGAACAGGCTTCGTTGATCTTTATATCCTGGATGAAACCATCCTTCACAAAGATGGCTTTCATATCCTGCCCGCCGATGTCCATGATGAAACTGACATCCTTATCAAACGCCTTCGCCGCGCGGTAATGCGCCAGCGTCTCCACCATGCCGTCATCCAAACCAAACGCCGCGTGGATCAGGTCTTCGCCATAGCCCGTGACCATACTGCGCGTGATGTGCGGAGTTTTTCCATGCTCTGCAAAACGTTCTGCCGCTTCGCCCAATCCCTGCTGGACTGCGTTGATGGCGTCGCCCTTGTTGTTGACGTAATACTCAAATGCCACCCTGCCCTGCTCGTCAATCAATACGACCTTTGTGGTGGTTGAACCTGAATCAATGCCGAGAAATAGTTTGTCCCCGTTGAGATGCGCGATGTCTACGCGCTCGATCTTATGACGCATCCGCGCCGCTTCCCATTCTTGATAATCTTCCTGATCCTTAAACAACGCGGGCAATCGGTTTTGATTTGCAGTTGCATGTGCCCGGATTGTATTGAGTCGCGCCATTAACGATGTAAGTGTAAAAGTCTGCTTCGTGGAAGATTCCGCGAGCACAGCGAGCGCCGCGCCAATGGCAGGCAATAACTGGGCGTTTTCCACATCCAGCATATCGTCTGGTTCGAGACGCAGGACTTCCATAAATGATCTTTTCAGCGCGGGTAAGAACGTCAGGGGTCCGCCGCAGAACAGGATCAACGGCTTGGGAGTATATCCACGCGCCAGGGTCGCCAGCGTCTGTAGTACCACCGCATGGAACACCGAAGCGGATATATCCTCGCGCGGAATATCGCGGCTCAACAGGTTTTGCAGATCCGTTTTCGCGAACACACCACAGCGCGAAGCCATCGGATAGATCATGGTGTGTTGGCTCGCCAGCGCATCCAATTCAGAGACAGGCACATTCAACAAATTAGACATCTCGTCAATGAACGCACCCGTCCCGCCTGCGCAGGAACCGTTCATGCGGATGTCTGGCAAGCCCGCGTTCGCGTCCTTGAAGAAGATCATCTTGGCATCTTCACCGCCGATATCAATTAATGTTTTCACTTGTGGATACATCTGCCGCACGACTTCAGCGGACGCGATCACTTCCTGAATAAAAGGCAGGTTGAACCGTTCACACACCCCCATGCCCGCAGATCCAGTGACAAAAACATCCACTTCCACGTCGCCAAGTTTTTCCTTTGCTTCTGCAAGCGCAGCCTGCAAAGTCTGCACCGTCTCGGCATTGTGACGGCGATAGGAGGAGAACAGTAGATCTTTATCCCCGTTCAATATCACTGCCTTGGCAGTCGTGGAACCGATGTCAATTCCCAGTCTAAGGTTGGACATGATGACACTCCTTACTATAAAACGAACGAACGTTCATATTTTATTCTATGGATTCTCATCCAGATTGTCAAGATATTTTTATTTCCACATGTAATTTTCGAGTAGTTACAAAAGTAACTTTTCAAGGAACCCAAAAGAGGCGGAAAAATCCAATGGTCGGGTAGAATCGGCCAATGCTTCCCCTCACCAAAGTCGAACAATTCATCCGCAAGCATTTGCGCTACAACGTCGCCGTCAATTTGATGGATGGCGGCTTTTTTGGTGTGGCGTTGGGATTTGCATCCTTCGGCACGATCCTTCCCCTCTTTGTTGCCTCGATGACAGACTCCGCCACGCTGATCGGACTTGTGCCCGCTATTCACGGCGCGGGCTGGCTCCTGCCGCAACTCTTCACTGCCAATTACACGGCCCAACTGCGCCGCTATAAGCAAACCGTATTAATGACAACGATCCACGAACGCGTGCCTTTCCTTGGTTTTGCCCTTGTTGCACTGCTTCTCCCCAAAATTGGATTACAAGCGGGACTCGTAGTCACCTTCATCCTGCTCACATGGCAGGGATTGGGCGGCGGCTTCACAGCCAATTCATGGACGAGCATGATCTCGAAGATCATCCCACCCGATTCGCGCGGAACGTTTTTTGGCACGCAAGCCTCAGTAGCCAACCTTTTCATCAGCGGCGCGGCGGTTGGAGCGGGATATCTGCTGGATTGGCTCGATTCGCCCTTCGACTTCACAGCCTGTTTCCTGCTTGCAAGTCTGTTCTTCACTTTTTCATGGTTTGCTCTCGCGCTGACGAGAGAACCCGCAGATCATGACAAAGTAGTCGAAGAAAATCCGCGGCCCTTCTGGCATGGCGCGGGGCGAATCCTCAAACGCGATCGCAACTTCAACTGGTTTCTTACGGCTCGCACCCTTTCACAATTTGCGACAATGGGCTTTGCATTCTACATCGTCTACGCGTTGCGCCGCTTCCAAATGGACGTAGTTACAGCAGGCTACCTGACAGCCACTCTCACGATCTCACAAACCGTTGCCAACGCGGGCATGGGCTGGCTGGGAGACCACGTCGGCCACCGCCTCATGCTCATCCTCGGAGCGGCCGCCGCGACCTTCAGTTCCTTTCTGGCCTGGATCGCTCCTTCGCTCGCCTGGTTCTTTCCCATCTTTGTTCTCTCAGGTTTCACAAACGTTTCGATATGGACGAATGGCATGACCATGACAGTGGACTTCAGCGACGAGGCTGAACGTCCCTTTTATATCGGGCTTGCGCAAACGCTCACTGCGCCCGCCACGATCATTGCTCCATTAATTGGCGGATGGATTGCAGACACAAGAGGCTTTACGTGGACCTTTGCGCTATCCACGATATTGTCTATTGTTATGATGGCGATACT
>DATDRD010000383.1:0-13053 GCA_035291925.1 Anaerolineales bacterium | reverse complement strand
AGATTGCGTTGCGCGAATGGCGACTGTGAACTACCCCACAATGTGATCTCTCCCGACTCGTCCACTTTGGCAGTGGCGACATGCGGCTCTATCGGCACGTGTTGAATGTGGGGAATCCGGTACTTGCGCTCGACGATTGCCGCGCACTTATCCCAGGCGCTGTCCACATCGCCTTTCCGGATTTTGAAGTGGTTGGAGATATTCGTTCCCGATTGGGGAAAAATGAAATTCGCCACCGTATACTGACCGAGGTTGGGATGAAGCAATGGCGCCTTGGGGCTGGCGCCAAATTCGGGATCGAGCACCGGTTCCAGAATTTCATATTCGACCTCGATCAGGTCGAGGGCTTTTTGGGCAATCTCCTCACTGATGGCGGCCACCCCCGCGACCGGATCCCCCACATACCGAACGCGGTCACGGCAGAAGATGTGACGGTCTTTCAGGTATAGTCCAATGTAACCGGGGAAATCCTGGCCGGTGACGACAGCTTTCACGCCGGGCAGGGCGCTCGCTTTTGTAGTGTCAATCCTTTTGATGAATGCATGCGGATGTGGACTGCGTTTAATGCGCGCATGCAGTAGCGAATTTCCAAACTGGATGTCATCCGCATAAATCGCCGCACCGGTAACTTTTTCGCGGGCGTCTATGCGGCGTGTGTTCTCGCCAATGGGGCTGGGAATGGTTTGCGTGTCGCTTCTTGCCATAAGTGTTCTCCTTATGCATGTGTAAAATCCAAACTGCAGAGTACCGCATAGGCGGTGAAAGTACGCTGATGCAAAATCATGCTGAGGGCACAGGTTAGGCGCTGAGCGATTGCATTTTGGCGGCTTCCTTCACGCCCTCGATGATACGCACATATCCGGTACAACGGCACAAGTTTCCGACCAACGCCTCGCGGATTTCATCCTCACCTGGTTTCGGGTTACGCATAAGAAGCGCATGAGAGGAGATCAGTATTCCGGGCGTACAAAAACCACACTGCACGCCGCCCTCCTGAATGATGGCTTCCTGGATTGGGGCTAGTTGTTTTTCGCCCGCCAGCCCCTCCACTGTGACAATTTTCGCCCCGTCACATTCGACAGCCAATACCATACAACTATTGACTGGTTCCCCGTTTAGCAACACGGTGCAAGCGCCGCACTCACCGGCAGAACAACCATTTTTTGTGCCTGTCATCGCCAGACTTTCACGCAACATACGCATGAGCGTCATGTTTGAGGGGACGACCACCTGTTCGAGTTCATCGTTAATGGTAACGTTTATTTTGTGGAATGCCATGGATCCTCCGATATGGTAATTGTTAATCACTGTCATTGCGAGGGTGTTCTTCCCGACACTTGCACCCGCTCTCCGAGCGTGCGTTCGGTGCAGTGCAGGTGAGCAATCCCTGCCTTGCAATGGGAGACTGCTTCCCTTCGACAGGCTCAGGGCAGGCTGTTCCTCGCAATGACATACCTGCGCGGCTTCTCAGCTCAAATTTTTCCATACTGCGGTCAGCGCTTTTGCAGATAAATTCCTTACCATCTGTTTGCGATATCTGGCACTGCCGCGCACATCGTCAATCGGCGAGCAGGCCTCAGCAGACAAACGTGCGGCTTCGTGTAAAGATTCCGGCGTGATGGAATGGTTTGCCAGGTATGTTTCGGCCTCTGCTGGTATGAGGGGCACAGGGGCAACAGAAGCAAGGGCGAGACGGAAGCGATAGCCTGATCGACAACTGGAGTCCGGTTGACCCAGCGCTGTCACACCGACAATGGCCAGGTCGCTCAGTTGATTTCGTCCCAGTTTGAGATACGTCCCGGCACATCCCTTTGGCGGGATGGGGAAGCGGATCGCCGTCACGATGTCACCGGGCTTCAACGTGGTCTTGCCGGGGCCGAGGAAAAATGATCCCAGTGGTTCCTGACGCGGGCCATTGACCCCGTGGATGTTCAGCACTCCATCCAACGCCAGGCATGCCCCAATGGTATCCCCGGCGGGGGAAGCGTTGCAGATGTTGCCGACAATGGTAGCGCGGGTACGCAGTGGATAGCTGGCAACTGAGCGGCAGGCCTCCGCCAGCAAGGGGTAATGCGCCTGCACTTCAGGAGACGAAATTACCCGATTCATATTGACTGCGGCGCCGAGGGTCAGGCCTGATTGCGGGTCAAAACGCAGATCGCTCGTGCCATTCAGGTTTTTCACATCAACCAGGAATTTGGGTGTTAAGAATCCATCCCGCATACGAACAAAAACATCCGTTCCTCCCAGGAACGGACGCGCCTCAGCAGGATAGCGGGAAAGGAATTCACTGGCTTCAACCAGTGTCTGAGGCAGGACATATTCAAATTCGGGAAGAGTCGGGTGTGTGTTTATGGTCATAATGGTTTCCTTATCACTCTTTTTCATAGGGTAGCCCAAGCGCTTCAGGCTTGGCGGCCCCCCACCTGGAACTAAACCACTTCGTTGACATGAGCACCAAAACAATAATGGTCATGGCAAAAGGAACAGTCCTCCAGATATACCTGGATAGAACACCAGGAAGCACTAATTCAGGGTTGAGCGAGAGTTGCCACAAGGTACCGAAAAGAATGGAACCGCCAAGCAGAATAAATGAATTCCACATGGAGAAAAAGACCAGAGCAAGCGCAAGAAAACCCCAACCCATAAGGAAGTTAATGCTCCAGACCGGATTGTAATTCAGAGAGTAGATCGCTCCTGCAAGCCCCATGAGCATCCCACTGGTTATGACGCTTAGATAACGAGTCCTGTTGACATTTATCCCTGAAACTTCCGCCACCGATGGATTCTCTCCCACCGATCTCATCTTCAACCCCAAACTCGTCTTGGAAAACACCCACCATGTAACGATAATAAGTGCAACTCCGACAAAAAAGAATGGAGAAAGACCAAAGAAATCGGTAATCCTATCCATTCCCAAAGGCCCAGTGTAGGGGTAACCGACGTAGGCGGTCAGGCCGAAACCGAGGATCCAGATACCCATCCCATTCACAACCTGGTTCCCCCCCAGCGTTATCGTAAAGAATCCGTAGAGAAGGGCTATCAGGCCTCCAATGGTAATCGCCGCCAGGAAGCCAAGCAAATAACTCCCGGTGGTCTTAGCCACGATGAAACCCAGGGTGGCGCCGAACAGCATCACACCTTCAATTCCAACGTTCAGGATTCCTGCGCGCTGTTCGATAAGTTCGCCGAGAGCAGCAATCGTAAAAATCGTGGATGCATTTAGACTTCTTGCAATGAAATCCCACATTTTACACCTCCTTATCTATTTTCTTCCAGACGATCTTATACCGATAGAAGAATTGAAAAAAGACCAGGGTAATCATTAGAACTCCAAGCAGGGCATAATCGATACCAAAGCCTAATTTGAGTTTTCCCTGGACATACCTGCCACCATTGGTCAAACCCCCAAAGAGCAGTGCGATAGGAATTGCTGCTAACGGGTTTTGCTGGGAAATCAGCCCACAGATGATCCCATAGAAGGATAGATCGCCATAATTTCCATAATTCTGGGTAATTTTATAAACGCCGGGGACCGCGGCGAAATTATGATATCCTGCCAAACCGGCAATCAGTCCTCCGATGATGAACACCAGGAGCGGTATTTTAAATGAACTTATGCCGGCATATCTGGCCGCGGTTGGGCTAAGGCCAAATGTCTTGATCTGATAACCGATTTTAAACCTGGTAAAAATAAAGTAAAGAAATGCGGCCAATCCAAGGGCGATCAGGACCGTGAACGGCCCCCCAAAAATCTGGGGCGCAAAAATAGACTCAGGAAGCTTATATCCTTCCCCTTCCCCACCCCCGCCCATGAAGGGACCCCCATCCTTGATCATATAAGCCACCAACCAGAACGTTATGGAATTTAGCATCATGGTCACGACAATCTCGTTGGTATTGAAGCTGCCTTTTAAAAAGCCTGGAATGGCTCCAATTAAGGCACCGCCCAGCATCGCCCCGACCATCATTAACGGGATAACAATTCCCGGCGAAAGAGTCGAGTTTGGTGATTCTTTCGCGCCGAAGGCAAACGCGACTGCGAAAGCGCCTAATGCTCCAGCGTAAAGTTGCCCTGCCATCCCAATGTTCCAAAGTCCGGCTTTCATGGGGACGATGAATGCACAAGTACACAGCAGGATGAAAATAGACCTATTGATCGTCAGTGGCAAACCAAACTTGTTTGTAAAAGCAAAGGAAAAGATCTCCTTGTATCCGATCAGCGGATTGACTTTGGCCTGGAGAAATATGAAACTGACCAGTACCAGGGCAATCAGGATTGCCAGGATCGAGATCGCTGCCGCCTCCCAACCGGTAACCTTCAGTTTTTTTTCGAGTTTCACTTCATAACTGCCAAGTTTCATATCCCTGCCACCCTGTGCTTCAAGCCTGCCATCATCGCACCGATGTCTTCTCTGCTGGCCTGCCCAACTGGAATGATGCCCATGAATTCACCTTCATATATTGGTGCCACCCGATCGCTCAACGATAGTACCTCGTCGAGGTCTTCAGAGATGAGAAGAATTCCAGCCCCTTCTTTCTTCGCCTCCAGGAGCTTGTTTTGAACAAATTCAGTCGCCCCTACATCAAGTCCCTGGGTAGGCAAATTAGCAATGATGAGCCGCGGTTTGCGGGTAAATACGCGCGCCAGGATGACTTTCTGGAGATTACCTCCGGATAAGCTTTTCGCAGCTGTGTCTGGACCTGGAACTGCAACACCGTACTCGGAGATGATTTCCTCGGTAAGTTTCCGTATTTTCTTGTAGTCCAGGATTCCCCACCTGGAGAATTCATCATCAAAGTAATAGTTCATGAGGACATTATCCACAAGAGAATAATCACTGATCGAACCCACATTTACCCGTTCGGAGGGGATGTATCCCATGCCTTTCAGCCATTTATCCAAACTGGAAGAATGCGTAACATCGATTCCTTCAAGAAGTACCTTACCCCTCAGTACCTTTCTAAGTCCAGCCAGGACCTCAGCTAAAACCTGTTGCCCATTTCCGGAGACCCCGGCAATTCCGAAGATTTCACCTTCATGCACAGAAAATGAAATATCTTTCAAAGCCTGGAAGCCTTTGTCGTTGATGGCGGAGAGATTTTCGACCTGTAGAATTGGTTTTCCCCTGTCCACCTCGACTCGCTCCAGCCTGAAAACGACTTCTCTCCCCACCATCTCCATGGCGAGGCTGTTCTCAGTTGCATCTTTTGTCTGAAGGCGACCTGTAACTTTTCCACGCCTGAGAACCGTTACCCTGTTGCTAACGGTTAACACGATGGGAAGTTTATGTGTGATGAAAGGGACCAGGGCGAGATCATCTCCGGTCATGATTTTGATCGATGCCAGGAGTTTCTGTATCTCGGGAGGTGCAAGAGCAGAAGTTGGCTCATCCAGGATGAGTATTTTGGCGCCACGATACAGGGCTTTCAGAATCTCCACAACCTGTTTTTCCCCCTCCGAAAGCTGCCAGACTTTCGCCTTAAGATCAAGATTGAAACCGTATTTATCGCAGAGCCCGGTAATTTCTTCTGCGGTAGTCTTCAAGTCCAGTATATTTCCTGCCCTTGGGTGCCCAAGGATGATGTTTTCGAGCACCGAATGGGCGGGAATCAATTTTCGATCTTGGTGAACCATCCCTATCCCAAGGTGAATGGCATCCAGAGGGGTTTTGAAGTTAACCTTCTCGCCAAAAACGAAAATCTCACCTTCGTCGGGTTGTACCAGCCCGAACAGGATCTTCATTAACGTGGTTTTCCCGGCGCCATTCTCGCCGAGGATGGCGTGAATCTCCCCCGCTTTTATCTCGAAATCGATATGGTCATTGGCTACCACGCCTGGGTATCTCTTGGTGATGCCCCTCGCCTCCAGGACCGTATCACCGTGTTTTGTTTCTTTCATGGGCAAAGGATCAACCCGTTTTCTTTCCTGGTTTGTCATCAATTGACTCCACTGAAAAAGGTGTTTGCCTAAAACCTGGTGGGAGAAACTTGGTTGGTTCTCGAAACTATTATCATAGGAGCAATCGTTTGGAATGAGGCTCCCTCCTGCGAGGTTTTGCCCACGAGGATGAGAGCCTCATTTGGTGACTGTCGAACATCGACACGAACGAGGTAGACTTTCTTACTTAAGAATGGTAGTTCCTTGCAGATCAAAGTTGAACTGGGAGAGCAAAAACTCAACAGTTGGAACCACACCAGCTGCCTTGACCTCTGTACCCGCCGCAGGAATAGGTAAGCCTGTCAATTCCAAACCGGTTCCGTTGCTCACAAATGCATGTTCAGTGAACGGATCCCATGTGCCAGCCATCATCTGTTCTCTTCTCTGGGTAACCAGTTCAATGATCGAGTCTGGAATCAATGGAAGGGCTTTCGGGCTGATGGCTTCAATACCGACCTTGCCGTCGTTCATGAGGTCAACAGTTGGTTCGACTGTGCCATCGGCCAGTGTCATTGTAGATTCCATACCCGGAAAGAGCACAGTTTCAGGATTCGCATTACCAGCCATAAAATCCAGAACCATCTGTTCGTAGATAACTTCCCAACGAGTGTCGAACGATACGGCTACGGTATTCGTGTCTGACCAGCCGTATTCTCCTACGGTGTCCATATCCTTCCCCACGAACCAAACACCCTTGGCTACGGCAACATCCAGAGTCGAGCCTGAGTCAGTCTGCTGGGTCAGGACATCAACCTTGTACGTGTCCACCAGGGTCTCTGCGATGGATTGTTCTTCCGCGGGGAGATACCAGTCGCCAGCGTACTTGACATGCACCGTGACTTCCTTGTTTAAGAGTGCTGCTGCATCCTGCACGCCAAGGATAAAGCCAGCCGTCCGTCGGATCACCTGAACATTCGGGAAGGCCGATACGATGCCGATATTTCCTGTTTGGGTCAAAGCCCCGGCGATGAGCCCTTCCAGGTACAAAGCCTGATATTGCCTGGGGAAGAATCGAATGAAATTCTGCTTGGTGGTCAGATCGCTGGCAATAACGGATCCAAAATAAACGTTCGGATAGGTATCCGCGATATCCACCAAGGGCAGTCCCATAAACTCGGCATTGCCGACGACGATGTTAGCCCCATCTGCGATCATCTCTTCGGCGAAGGGAACTGATTGATCGGGTGCAACATTCTCTCTGAAGACATATGTGACGTTTGGATATTTTTCAGCGATTCGTTTTCCCGCGCGATCCTGGGCTCCAGACCAGGTTGTCCCTTCGATGACACTGAAATGTTCAATCGCCAAAGTAATCTTCTGCTCTTCCACCGCTGTTGGCTGCTCTTCCACTGCTGTTGGCTGCTCGACTACAGGCGTTGGCTGTTCAGCCACAGGCGTTGGCGGCTCAACCACAGGCGTCGCGGCGGGTGCACAGGACGCTAACACCATACTGGCTATTAAGAGCATAGCCACGAGAACAAGATACTTCTTTTGGTTCATTACTTCCTCCTTCACGATTTTCTGGAATTGGATGTTTGGGTAGAAAAGTCTTATTGGTTGGCAGGCATCCTCCTTTCATTTTATCTTATCTATTGGCATTTCTCACAAGCATAACCATAAACTGTCTGAATTTCCACATCTCTGCAATTGCCTTAATGCCATCCTGACGTACCTTAAATATTATAAGACTATTAATAATTATGTCAATCAAAAAGGATGCAGTTATTGACTGAGACTCAAAGACAATTTTCTGAGATTAATTTTTGGTACGCCGCGTTTGCAGGATTTCGTTCAGTTTGTCAAGTCCTTGTCTAGTCATGCCTTTACTTACCGTATCGAACAGACGTTGCCCTACGCTGGCAACTTTCCCGCCGATTTGCACTTCGCCGGTATATTTCATCAGGGTCTTACCCTCGCCTTGATCAATCATATCAATATTTCCAATGCCCTTCAGAAAACCGACTTTTCCCTTACCTTCAACGGTCAGGGTACAACTTACAGGTGGCACTTCGTTGGTAACAAAAAGCTGGCCTGAAAAGGTTCCAGAAATCGGTCCAATGCGGACCTTTATCTCTCCTGCGTACTCGTTATCGCTCATTTTTTGCACACTTTGGGTGCCAGGCAGACAAGTAGCCAGCACTTCGGGGTCTCGCACCAACTCCCAGAGATCTTCCCGCGGACCGTCAAAAGTGTACTCACCTTCGATTTTCATCGTGACTTCTCCTCATTTAGAAATTCAAATAGGCGGTTCGGGCTGAGAGGCATTTCAAGGATTTCAAGTTCGTGGTCATACAATGCATTTTCAATAGCTTGGGCGAAAAGGGCAGGAACCGGAATCGTTCCGGCTTCACCCACCCCTTTGGTGCCTAATTCGTTCAAGGAGGAGCGTGTTTCGATATGACCAACTTCCATTCGCGGCATCTCGGTTGCGGAGGGAATCAGATAATCAGCAAATGAAGCGTTGAGCAATTGTCCATTCTCATCAAAGTGGAGTTGTTCATAATAGGCATTGCCGATCCCCATGGAGACTCCTCCATGAATCTGTCCCTCCAGGATCAGTGGATTGAGAACCGTGCCACAGTCTTCAACAGTGACGTAGCGCTTGATCTTTATCATCATGGTTTCAGGGTCCACCTCAAGGATCATGGCATGGGTTCCAAAAGCCGTAGCGCCATAATTTGGGCCAAAATAGGCAGTGGCTTCCAAGCCTGGTTCTGTGCCCGGTTCGACCGCCCCCCGCAAGGGATTTGCCAGCAGTGCCAGTTCACCCAGACTGATGGATTTGTGGGGAATATCAGCAACCCGAACTAGACCATCGTCAAGTTCCAATTCATCAATGGGTGTTTCCAAAACTTTACTAGCCAATTCCAGAATCTTTTTGCGCACGATTGATGAAGCCGCGTGGATGGCGTTGCCTGCGACCACTGCACCGCGGCTGGCAAACGTGCCAGTTCCCCAATGGAATTCAGTGGTATCGCCTGTCACAATGCGCACATCTTTCACTGCCACCCCTACTTGTTCAGCGACAATTTGTGCAAAGGCAGTAAAGTGTCCCTGGCCTTGAGTGCCAATACCCGTTGCCACACTAATCTTGCCACTTGCCTCGACCGTTACACGCGCGCCTTCATAGGGGCCAACGCCTGTCGACTCGATAAAGGGAGCGATACCGATGCCCACATATTTCCCTTCACTACGAAGCCGAGGCTGTTCTTCTTTGACAAATTCCTCATAGCCTATCATTTCCAGCGCCTTCTCCATCACCGGCAGGTAATTTCCACTATCCAGGATGAGAGGCGCAAAGGCCTGATCAATAATCTTATGCTCATAAGGAAAAGCATCCGGAGGAATAAAATTGCGCTTGCGGATTTCGATCCGATCAATACCCAACTCTCTGGAAGCGATATCCAATAGACGTTCTATGATGAATATACCTTGAGGCCGCCCGGCTCCTCGAACAGGAGTGACAAGGGTCTTGTTGGTGAAAACCACGCTAACTTCTGTTGTGAAATTCTTAATATCGTACCCACCCATCGCGTGGCACTGGGTATTGAGAGGGATCGTCAGGCCATAAGGGTCATACGCGCCGGTATCATGCAGGAACACATCCTTCAAGCCCAAAATATACCCATCACTGCTCAGGGCTATTTCGACATCGTGGATCTGACCGCGTTCCTGGGTGGTGGCATAAAAGTTTTCCCGACGGTCTTCGATCCACTTGATCGGGCGACTCAGTTCCTTCGACACCCAGGGGATCACCATCTCTTCGGCGTAGAACATCATCATCTTGGGGCCAAACCCACCGCCGATGAAGGGAGCGATCACTCTCACCTGGTGTTCAGACAAACCCAACCTGGCCGCGGTCCCATTGCGAATAGGAATCGGAGCCTGGGTTGTATCCCATATAGTTAGATGCTGACTCTTCGCATCCCAGTTTGCAACAATGCCGCGATTCTCCATTGCAGCAGCCGCGCCGCGGCCAATGACTATTCTTCTCTTGATAACCAGGTCAGCCTTTTGTCGGGCTGTTTCATAGTCACCTTTCTTTTGAAGAAGATGGGCAGCCAGATTCGATTCCAGATCATCGTGCACCAAGGGACTGCCCGCCTCCAGACCTCTTTCCAAATCAACCACGGCCTCCAACGGTTCGAGTTCAACCAAAATATCGTCGACAGCATCCTCCGCAATGTAGCGGCTCTCGGCGATGACTACTGCAATGGCCTCGCCAGTATGCCGAATTTTGTCTTTGACGAGGGGAACTTGTCGGCGCGAATTGAAAATAACATCTTTTGCGGTTGGGGGAGGAGAAACCAAAGGAGGACCCGGCTGCCAATCGTCGCCCATATCTTCCGCCGTGAAGACGGCCACGACTCCCGGTCGTTGGCAAGCCTTGGACACATCGATGCTTAGCAGGCGGGCATGGGCATAATCGCTGCGCAGAAAAGCCGCATGGAGCATACCGGGGATTTCCACATCATCCACAAATTGGGCCTGCCCGGTCAGCAGTTGTGGATCTTCGTTTCGTACAATGCGTTTTCCGATGAACTTCTTGGTCACAGATCTACTCCTGTGTTTACAACACGATAATGGATAAGATATTTGAAACAACCGTCCCGAAGGTTTAAAAAACGGCCAAAGCCTCTCCATTCAACCTTCGGGACGTTCTTCTCTCAAATTGTTCACGTTCTCATCTTTTCGGCGGCCAATATGACGGCGTCGACGATGTGTTGGTAACCCGTACAACGGCAGAGATTTCCGGAGATTGCTTCGCGAATTTCATCCTCGCTTGGATCGGGATTCTGCTCCAAGAACGACTTGACTGTGGTCAAGATACCCGGCGTGCAAAATCCGCATTGCAGTCCGTGAGCCTCCTGGAAGGCTTCCTGAATCGGGTGCAGGTTATCAATTGTCCCCAATCCTTCGACAGTGGTGATTGCGTGCCCATGAGTCTGAATAGCAAATATCAGACATGAGCGGATGGGGTTCCCGTCCAATAAGACTGTACAGGCTCCGCAAACGCCATGTTCGCAACCAACATGTGTGCCGGTCAGACCAAGATCGTGGCGCAGGAAGTCGCTCAGCAGGGTGCGCGGTTCGACAGCATGTTCATAGCGGGCGCCGTTGACAGTGACACCAAGATCGAATAAGGTTTGCATGGTTATCTCCATTGTTGCCACGTTATTTATTATCCGCGGCGCGCTTAAAAGCCTGCTCGAGCGCGCGCCGGGATAAGACATTCGCAAGGTGGCGGCGGAATTCCGCCGTGGCGTGAATGTCACTGCTGGGATCGATATCTTCAGAAGCGGCGACCTCAGCC
Organism: Anaerolineales bacterium; assembly: GCA_035291925.1. Classification (GTDB taxonomy): domain Bacteria; phylum Chloroflexota; class Anaerolineae; order Anaerolineales; family Villigracilaceae; genus Defluviilinea. The sequence continues at coordinate 1,798 of DATDRD010000383.1, read as the reverse complement.
GCGGCATGAATCGCTTCCATCGTGGGCGCCTGCCCCTTGAGTAATTCAACCGCTTTATGAGCAACCATTGGAACATCACCGGCACTCAAAAATACCATCTGAGCCTGCTGGCACAGGTGATTCTCATCCAGGGAAACGACAGCCGCTGCGCCGACCAGGGCGAAATCGTGAGGCCGCCGGGCAACTTCCATTAATGACCATCCAGATCGCGCCGGCATGGAAGGCAGCGCCGCCTCCACCAATAATTCATCCGGTTCCAGGACCGTTGTAAATAGCCCGACAAAAAATTCATTTGCTGGAACCCAACGTTCACCGTTTTGGTTGCGTAAACGGAAACGCCCGTTCAAGGCTACGCTTAGAGATACGAGTTCAGCGGATGGGTCTGCGTGGGATACGCTGCCGCCAAAAGTGCCGCGGCTGCGGATTTGAGAATAGGCAATCTTGGGCATGGTTTCGTGAAGCAGGGGCGCCCGCTCTGCAACCAGGGGATCAATCTCCACCTGATGATGGCGGGTCATAGCCCCTAAACGCAAACCGCCATTCTCATCCGGACGAATGTAGGAAAGTTCGGGAATATTGTTCAGGTCAACCAGAACGGAAGGTTGAACCAAACGGAAATTCATCATGGGGATCAGGCTTTGCCCACCGGCTAAAACTTTGGCATCGTAGCCATGCTCTGCCAGATGGGATAAGGCTTCTTCTACGGTTGTGGGTGCATAATATTCAAACGGCGCTGGCTTCATGGAATTTCAGCTCCTAAATAATTTGGTGATGCATAATGATTCGATTTCGTTAAGGTTATTCCTGGTCATTTCCACAGCCTTATTACAACATATCTATTGATTTGAAGGCAGGCGTTCAGACCATAGCGGCGATGGGGTGCTTTTGCCGCCTGTCCATAACTGGTAGGTGATTTGCATATGACCCAGGTGGAGGGAAGTGTGATCGATTACGTGCAAAATACACCAGCGCACCGGGACCGTGCGGTCTTTTACCTGGCGTGTGCCATTCAATTCAGATTCATTCAGGATGGAAAACACATCTCTCGTTTCAAGCGCGGTCTTCTCAAGCAGTTGGATAATCTCCTTTGCAGAAGCCGCGATGGTAACAAATTCAGCATCCCGGTCGCGCGTCTCGGGCCGACCACCAACCACTTCAGCGATCCAGAAATGCTCCGCACCTGCGAGGTGGGCGGTCAAAACAGCCAGCGAATTGGTGACATGATCATCTTCGCCTTCGATGGGTCGCCAGTTCAGGGCTTCCGATGGCAATTCAGCGATCAGGCTGGAAACCTGATTGCGCAGGTCGTCGAGTCGATTAAGATAATTATCCAATTCCGAGATCATTTTTTTATTCGTTTGACAAACTCTGCAAAAGATGTGGGGTGCCGTCGGAGCAAACAACTCAAGGCATTCGAGTTGCCCATAAATCCATAACTTTCATAATAACAGAACATTTTGATCAAGGTCAATACTTGATAGTCACCCATGCCGGAGGCTCTGGCTCCTCGTTCCCATGCGTCACGAGGCACAACTTCAGCAGTTACCGGTCGGCCCAGTTGCTCGTTGAGTGCCTCAACGATCTCAATTTGGGACATCGCTGGTGTGCCGACCAACTCGATGGTTGCGCCAGTGTGTCCAGGTTCGGTGAGAACAATGGCGGCCGCTTGAGCAACATCTTCCAAATCAACCAGGCTCAATCGAGTTTCCAATGAGTATGGTACCGGGTATATGCCATTCTCGAGGATTTGATTCCAAAAAGCCAAAATATTCTGCATGTAGACTGCCGGCTGCAGGAT
>DATDRD010000382.1:0-5052 GCA_035291925.1 Anaerolineales bacterium | reverse complement strand
AGCCTGTTGAGCAGTGAAGATTCGTTGATTAGCCGGCTTCTATCTGCTACGCGTCCGTTTGCACGCATGGATATCCACCTGAACGCGGAGGCACTCGTTACAGCAGGCTGGACATTGGAATCAGGCGCGGATCAGATCGAGTGTATCGTGAATACAGTGGGCTGGAGGACGAAATCGCACTCATGGATGGACGCGCACCTTCTGCGCTCTTTCCCGACCACATGGGCGAAACGTCTTGCTTTCGGGCGTGATCCGTGTGCCATCCGATTGAGTGTTCAAAGACAATAAGACTCTTTGGTGCCATGATAATAACAGCCTCGGTAGTGACCGAGGCTGTTATGTCTACTGGCGCAACGCCGGTGAATTTAAGAATGCTTCGACCGCTGTGCCCGGTGGCGCCCAACAAGAGCGCTTCGGGAATGATGGTGGCTGGAGCAAAAGTGATTACAATCTGATTGGTTTCTCCCCTATCAATCTGCGGTGTGTCGCGCGCATGCATGCATCCATCACAACCTGCAGCCCGGCCGCGCGGGCTTTTGCCGCGGCCTCTTCATTGACGATCCCCTCCTGCATCCACACCACCTTCGCACCCACCTTAATGGCGGAATCCACGACAGGTGGGACATCTTCCGGCCTGCGAAAAACCTGAACCACATCGATCTCTTCGGGAACGGACTCCAGATCGGGATAAGCCTTTTCGCCAAGGATTTCCGCTGCTGTCGGGTTGACGGGGATGATGCGATAGCCCTGTCCCTTCAAATATTCAACGATGCCATAACTTTCCTTCATACGATTGGAAGATAAGCCCACACTGGCAACCGTTTTTGCAGATAAAAGTATGTCTTTCATCATTTGATCATTATTCATGTTAATTCTCTCCTTTAATCTGTTTGGGCAGAATCACTTTGAATTTCGTTTCGCCAGGCTTCGATTCAACCAGAAGTTGTCCGTGATGTCGATTGGCAACAATATCATGCGAAATGTGGAGTCCCAAGCCTGTTCCGTGTCCCGGTGCCTTTGTCGTAAAGAACGGCTCAAGGATTCGTGATTGAATTTCCTCAGGGATGCCGGGGCCATTATCCGTGACCTCAACGATCACACGATTGTCTTCTTCATAAGTTTTTATCTTAATTTCACCTTTGCCGTTCATGGCATCAATGGCATTATCAATAATATTTGTCCACACTTGATTTAACTCGCTTGCAAAAGCTTCGATGCGCGGCAGGTTGGGGGAATATTCACGCTTTACGATGACTCCTCTTTTTAGCTTGTGCTGCATGATCACGAGCGTGCTTTCCAGCCCTTCATGAATATCCACTTCGAGCAATGGCGCCTGATCAAGATAGGTATATGACTTCACTGCATGAACGATCTGCGAAATTCGTTCCGTTGTTTGCAAAACTTCCGACAACAATCCCATCATCAAACAACCTGCGCTCACCCATTGAACAGATAGATGAAAAAATGACTGTGGCAGCTCCCCCTTCAATTTATCAAGTGACCCGATATTCCACCCGAAGTTGACCATCGCGGGCGCAAGCTCCCAGGCAGACTCTGCCCCATTCGCCTCCAGCCAGGTCTGAAGCTGATCCACCAGATCGATCTTTTCCAACGCGTCGAGTTTGAGTGGCGACTCCAAGCGACGCGCTGCCTCCTGCATAAAACCGTTGAACCAGTCTGTCTGATTTTCCCGGAATGCGACCGCTTCGATTTGGTGCGTCAGGTCGAGCCATTTGGATTGAGCCTCCTTCAATTGTGATGCGCTTCTCTGCGCCGCCGCGGCGGGATTATTTAACTCATGCGCCAATCCTGCGCTAAGCGTTCCCAGCGCGGCCATCTTTTCCTGTTGATGGAGCAGTGCTTCATTTTGGCTCAGGCGCGACATCACCCAGTGCAGGACCGCCAGCGACGCAGAGGAACTGGACGCTAATAAATTCTCAAATGCTTCCTGGGAAATGCATAACGTTTCACTGTCAGTTTTGGAAATCACGGTCGCGTTGCGCGGCCCGCGCGAAAGCAGAGCCATCTCTCCGACCACATCGCCCGGATTCCGCACGTCAATTTTGATAAGCGATTGCCCCGATTGTTTCTGTATCTCGAACTCGCCTTTCACAACCACAAAGGCAGAATCGCCCGGGTCACCCTGCTTTATCAGAATCTCGCCGGCGCGCAATGAGACAGGTTTGGCATTGTCCATAAGCTGCTGCAGCTCTTGATCGGACAAGCCATTAAAGAGCGGGGATTTTCGCAGATCCTGAATGTTCACAGCGTTTTCAGATATTCCTTGATCATTGCATGGGCAATCGCGCCCTCCCCCACTGCTGACGCGACTCGATGACTTGTTCCGTAGCGCACGTCGCCCGCCGCGAAAATGCCCGGGACGCTGGTCTCCAATAAGTACGGATCCCGTTCAAGGGTCCAGCCCTGAGGCGGTCTTTTATCCACCATTAGGTCAGGGCCGGTAAGAATATATCCTTTTCCACTGCACAGCACCAGATCCGCAACCATCTGGCTTTGCGGTCTCACGCCGATGAACACGAACAGCGCAGAAGCATCGAGCGTACGCACCTCGCCGCTCTTTGTATTTTTGAGGATGATTTGCTCCAGCGTGTTCCTGCCTTTAACCTCAATCAGATCTGTATTAAGAAGTATTTCAATTTTCTCGTTGCCTGCCATCGCATCAACAAGATATTTCGATGCAGTGGCTTCGGGGCCGCGAATCAACACTGTGACCTTGCGCGCGAAGCGGCTCAAATACATTGCACCCTGCGCGGCCGAGTTCGCGCCGCCAACGACAAAAACATCCTTATCCATGTAATGCATCGCTTCCGTGTAGGCCGCGCCGTAATAAATGCTCGCGCCCGTCAACGCCTCCGCGCCTGGCATCTTCAATGTGTGGAATGAGGCGCCCGTTGCGACCAGCACGGCATGGCAGGAAATCTCCGTTTCATCTGCAAGCTGGATAATTCGATACTCATCTTTAACGAGGACCCGTTTTGCTTCCTGCGCCGAAAGGATCTCCACCCCGAATCTTTTTGCCTGTGAAACCGCGCGGCGGGTGAGGTCATCTCCTGATATGCCCGTCGGGAAGCCAAGATAATTTTCAATCTTGGGGCTGCTGCCGGCCTGCCCGCCTGGCGCGGCTTTCTCGATCACAAGACAACGCAATCCCTCCGAGCCGGCGTATACCGAGGCCGCGAGTCCCGCAGGGCCGCTCCCGATAACAATCAAATCGTAGAAGGGCAGGGCCGCGTGGATCTGCAATCCGACTTTTTCAGCCAGTTCCTTCAGGTCAGGATCAATCAATACCTTTCCGTCCGGGAAAAATATGACGGGAAGTTTGGTCACCTCTGACGAGATTCCCTCAACCAGTTGGCGGGCATTCGAATCTTTTTCGATATCCAGCCATTGATAGGGGATTTGATGACGGGTGAGGAAGTCCTTTACCTGATGGCTTGTAAGCGACCACAGCGTTCCAGCCACGCGTATCCCTTCATAGGGCAGGCGGACATGGATCTTCCAATCTTCCAGCAACTCATCCAAAACAGGATACAGGCGTTCCTCCGGCGGATGCCACGGTTTCATCAGGTAATAATCAAGCCCGACTTCATTAATGGAATCGATCGCGGCTTGCGTATCCGCATATGCAGTTAACAATACACGTTTAGCCTGCGGATACATTTTTATGGCTTCCTCAAGAAACTCCACACCGTTCATCTCAGGCATGCGGTGGTCAACTAGAAACAGCGCGACGGTTTCGTTGCGCTGCTGCATCTTTTTCAGGTAATCCAACGCGGCCCTGCCCTGATCGATCGACAGGACGCGATAATCCTGCCCGTAGCGGGTGCGTAGATCGCGTTCGACAGAATTCAAGACCGAAGGATCATCGTCAATTGAAAAGATCACTGGTTTTGCCATTCTCGTTGACGCCCTTATCTAAGTTTGGGAGTGCTTGCTGGTGGATTCGATAAAGTTTATTCTATCACCAAAGGCGGCGCATCCGACCCATAGGAAGGATCTTCAGATTCTGTTCAAATAACACCTCAATCAAATCGATCAAGTTCTCGCTCGAGGAGCTTCACCCGTGTCGTTCAATCCGTGACCGCCAGCCTGACGATCACCAGTTGAGCTTCAAACCCTCCGGCAATTAACCTGTCATAGAATTCCTGGGGCTGAGTCATCTAAATCCTATTTGTTCATAATTTGCAAATAGTAATTGTCGAACGCGGCGGGCAAAGCTTCACGCGGCGAATACGGACCTGGCTGGTAAGCCCGTGATGAAACACCTAACTGACTTAATTCGCACATATGCCAATCCTGGCGATTGGTGATATCCCAGAACCCAATGCCGTCTTCGGGATGAAAGTCTGCGCGGCCAAAACTATCCGGATGAAACAGCCACTCACAATGGACAATGCTCTGCGTTGGCGATTGCGGCCAGATCGTATGGAACATCACGTAATCAGGATGCAGGCTGAGCAGCAGATTCGGTGAACAGGAATAGTAATACACACGCTGATGATCTTCCTCCGCAAGCTCTCCGACAGGGGCCGCGCAGACGTTCCCGCTCAGGGTGAGGCTGCCTGCGCCTTCGATGGACATAAAGCCACCGATAAAGGGACCTGCGATCAGGTCATTCTCCCCTGAGTTAGATGGACTGATCTTTGCCAGTTGTGGGTGCACAGGCGGACAATGATAGCATTCGTTGTAATTCTGGAAGATGAATTTCCAATTTGCCTTTACATCATATGGGATGCGTCGCGCAGACTTGAGAATCGGCAAGTTCCAACCTTCGAACTTGTTCAGCAAAGGCTCGAACGCATGCTTAAAGGGTTCGGGGGATTTGGAAAGATTGAGGAAGATGAAGCCCTGCCACACATGCAGATTGACTGCATGCAGAGGATACTCATCCTTATTGAAATCCGCCACATCCTTCATCAGCGGCGCGCCGATCAGTTTGCCGTCCAGGGAATAGGTCCACGCATGATACGGACACTGGATGGTTTTGCTGAATTTCCCTTCTGCTTCCTCGCACATATGCGTGCCGCGGTG
>DATDRD010000381.1:0-3871 GCA_035291925.1 Anaerolineales bacterium | reverse complement strand
CGGCCACGAAGTCCACCTGTCGAGCGAGACTTTATATCTTCAAATTCAGATGACTCTGCAGCAAATGAATCTTCCAATAGTTTTTCTTTAGCCAGAGTTTCTGCCAACTTTTGTGAGAAGGTTTCTAAATTAATTTCGTCAATTCTATGTGCTTTATCAACAAGTATGTTGGGGTTTTCTGCGCCAGAAGCAACTTCTGTTTTTAACCCCAGTAATCCCAACAACTCTCTACCAGCCTCAGTCTTCTGTAAGTTATTTATTCCTATTTTATCCAAGTCCTGCAATAATTCCTTTTCTGCCCGCTCGATTTCAGCCAACAAAGTAACTCGAGAATGCTTTGCATTACGACTGATGATAATCCATCCGAGTACACATCCGATGCCAGCTAATACCACCCCTATGAGAATGGGCAGTATGTTATTCATTGCTCACCTGAGATGAAGCAGGCTGTTCCAGCAACTTCTCTAGCCTAGTTTCTGGTGCAAAAGAAAGTGTTTGACAAGGAAGTAGCCCCTTTGATAAAAGTTGAGGTGAAGGAAACAACTGATATCAAAGGAGGCTGATCCAATGTTACGCGATAGTTACGCAGAGGACAAGGTGTTTGCAGAAATCATCCAGCTCGTTCGCAAGATGGGACCTGGGCTTGCGGAAATAGACCAATACCTGGAGGACGACGAATTGTTTCAATTGATCCGGGCGGATTTTTCCAAACGCTGGAAAAACACATTGCTCACGGGGCGCAACTCAACGCCGGTTGAGGTAGTCTTGCGGATGTTGGTCGTCAAGCGGCTGTACGGATACAGTTATGAAGAAACGGAACGCATCGTGAACGATAGCCTGACATTGCGTCAGTTCTGTCGGCTGTATCTGAACGAAGCGCCCGACAGCAAAACCATCATGCGCTGGAACAACCTGCTGCGCGGGGAAACGCTGGAGAAGTTCAACGGGCGCGTGGCAGAGTTGGCGGTGAAGCACAAGATCACGAAAGGGAAGAAACTGCGCACGGATGGGACAGTAGTAGAGAGTAATATTCATCCACCCAGCGACAGCCGCCAACTGGCAGATAGTGTGCGCGTGCTGGAACGAACAGTACAGCGCGCGCGCAAAGTTTCGCAAGCCATTCGCGCGGTTGTGAAAGGAACCGGGACACAACTGACGCGGAAGGCGCGAGAACTCGCACGGAGCATTGGAGAGAACGCAAAGAAAAAGGTAGAAGCTGCCAAAGAAACTGGGCGGCAACTGTACCGCAAGTTGGTTGAGCAAACCGAAGAGATCGTCAGTCAGGCGCGCCAGACCTTGCCGCATCTTTACAAGATGAGCGACAAATATGCCAAGCGGCTGGTTAGTACGTTGGAGAACTTCATTCCACTAACCGAGCAAGTGATTGATCAAACCAAACGGCGTGTGTTTCAAAACGAGCAGGTTCCCGCACAGAAAAAAATCGTCAGCATCTTTGAGCCACACACGGATATTATCTGTCGTGGCAAAGAAACGAAACCTGTGGAATACGGTCGTAAGATCTGGCTTGATGAAGTAGACGGCGGAATCGTCAGCCGCTATTGCATCCTGGATGGCAACCCACCCGACGCACAACAATGGCAGCCCAGCCTAAAAGCGCATCAGAAACTCTTCCACCACCCGCCGCAACAAGCCAGCGCCGACCGTGGCGTGTATTCTCCGGACAATGAACAACTTGCCCAAAAGATGGGTGTCCAGCGCGTCATCCTGCCCAAACCCGGTTACAAGTCCAAACAACGCAAAACGCTCGAAAGCCGCAAGTGGTTTGTCAACGGGCGTAAGTGGCATGCTGGCGTGGAAGGCCGCATCAGCGTTTTGAAACGCGCGCATGGACTGGAACGTTGTCTTGATCACGGCGAAAATGGATTCCATCGCTGGGTCGGTTGGGGCATTATTGCCGGAAATCTGGCGGTCATGGGCAGAGCCACGTAATCATATGCAAGCATCAATGATATTTGATTATCAAAGTACGAAACAAAAGGACACATCACCTACACGGTGCAAAACTACTCCGCAAGCCGATTTTCTCCCTTATTTTTTCGGTTTTGCACCAGAAACTAACGAAGCTTCGCCTCAAACCGACCAGTCCGATGGAGGCGTAGAGAGGCTGTCAATCAAATGTGATAGATTCGATCGTGAAGGAGGAGCGAGATGACCAATGTAAATGAAATCCTTCGCGATCATGTGACTCTCACGGTGGACTGCATGGATCGTATCTACTTGAATGGCTATCTTCCGAATCTGCAAGTGCCCGGACAATTGGTTAACTTTCTGACCAAGCATCGCGGCAACATCATTCCTTCGCCCATCCTGTTGGGAAAGATTGGACAGCAGTTTACTCAGGCTATTCAAGAGTATGCGCAGAAACACGAGATTCCGCTGGTGCATTTTGAAGCGGGACAGCGCAAAGACGAGTTGGCGGCAACGTATCGTTCGAAGTTCAGCCAAGCAGAAGGAGTGGTCTTCATCGGGGTAGCCCAGGAGAGGGCTCAATCGTTCAAATCCACGAAAGCGCAGAGGGGTCCCGTGGTGAGCTTCGAGTGGTCGCGGCAAGCGGTGCGGGTCAACCACTATTATTTCTATCTGCAGGATGCAGACTTCGGCCCGGCCTTCATTAAGATCTGCAGCTATGTGCCGTATGCCATCAAAGTCTATCTGAACGGGCATGAATGGGTCAAACAGCAGTTGCGCAAGGCCGGGATCGCCTTCGAAGCGTTGGACAACGGCTTCCGGTCCTGCCCGGAGCCGGAGCAGCTGCAAGCACTGTGTGATCAGTTGGGTCCCGAACAGATCCAGGCCTTCTTCGATAAATGGATCGAACGACTGCCCATGCCTTTGACCATAGAAGATCGTCAGGCAGGCTACCGCCATCGCCTCTCGGTTTGGCAGGTGGACGCGTACGCGAGCCGCACCCAAGTCTTTGATGATCCGCTGCGGGGCAGAGAGTTCTTCGAAGCCGTCATCAAGGAGAACCTGGATTTGGGTCGTCCCGATCGAGTGCAACTGGTCTTCGACCGTAAGATCATCGGCTCGACCCCTGGCCGCTTCCGCACTCGTGTGATCGAGGCGGGCGTCCATCCCAATCTGTACATTGAATACAAGAAATCCCTGGTGAAACAATACTTCAAGGAAAACCGCGCCTTGCGCACGGAGACCATCATCAATGATCCCAAAGACTTTGGGGTCCGCTTGGATCTCTCCAATCTGCCCTTCTTGCAAAAGATCGGTCGAGAAGTCAATCGACGTCTGCTGGACGTCCAACGGATCAGCCACAACTGTCATCTCTCCCAGGAAAGTGTTGAACGCGTTGTGCAGCCTACCCTCACCCCAGAGGGTCAACGCGCCCCCGGCCTGCGTTTTGGTCTGCCTCGCACTATGGCCTTGTTGGCGGCGCTCACTTTGTTTGTGCACAATACCTGCGGTTTTCGACATCAAGAGTTCCTGTCTCACGTGGCTGACTTACTGGGTTCACCTTACTCGACTCACCAACTCACCTATGATCTGCGTCGTTTGCGCCTCAAGGGCATGATCTGGAGAATTCCTCATTCCCATCGCTACCGCATCACACCCTATGGCTGCAAAGTGGCTTTATTCTTCACGCGCCTGCACGGCTCGGTCTTCCGGCCCGCTTTTGCAGCTCTCGATCCAGATCTACCCAACCCCAGTCCTTTGGCACAAGCACTCGCGGCTGTTGAGCAGGAGGTGAATATTTTGGTCCAGCAGGCTCATGTTGCCCCTAATTAATTTTGTCTCATTCGTTTGTATTTTGTACTATATAGAAGTCTAGGCTATGGGGATTGGTTAGGTGAGAGGTGCAATCACCTCTGTAACAGCAAAAGTGCAATAAGGTTGG
>DATDRD010000380.1:0-4421 GCA_035291925.1 Anaerolineales bacterium | reverse complement strand
TCCCCGCTCCCTGGACGAGCAGCCACCGTGGATGTTCCATCTCATGGCTGTGCATGGGGCGGAGATAGGAGAAGTCTCCTATGAAACGGATCGCATGCAGTTCATAGGCCGCGGAAACACGGTTGTTGATCCACAAGCAATGAGCGGGGCAGCTGGTTTTTTTACGGGGGCGCTCTCGGACAGCCAGGGCTCGGTGCTTGATCCGATCGTCGCTGTACGGTATCGGATAACCCTCGAGCCGGAAGAATCGGCAACGATCAATATTGTCTCCGGCATCGGCGAAACCCGTGACGCAGCCTTAAGCCTTGTGGAGAAATACCAGGACCGGCATGTCGCGGACCGCGTCTTTGAGCTGGCGTGGACACATAGCCAGGTGCTCCTGCAGCAGCTCAATGCCACAGAGGCCGATGCACAGCTCTATGGACACCTTGCCGGCTCGGTGATCTATGCCAATTCTTCGCTGCGCGCGGAACCGGGCGTCATCATCAACAACCGCCGGGGGCAATCCGGTCTCTGGGGCTACTCCATTTCGGGCGATTTGCCGATCGTGCTGCTGCAGATTGAAGATCCGGCCAATATCGACCTGGTGCGCCAACTCGTACAGGCCTACGCATACTGGCGTCTGAAAGGACTGGCGGTGGACCTGGTGATCTGGAACGAAGATCACGCCGGTTACCGGCAACTTCTGCAAGACCAGATCATGGGGCTCATTGCCTTAGGCATCGAAACCGGCGTGACCGATCAACCAGGCGGTATTTTCGTAAGACCTGCGGACCAGATATCGAACGAGGACCGCATCCTGCTCCAAACCGTTGCCCGCGCCATCATCATTGACAGCCGGGGAACACTGGCGGAGCAGACCATTCGTCGCGGTCCTGGGGAAGTAACCGTGCCGTTCCTTACCTTGACCCGGACCCACCGCTCCGAACCCCTGACAATCGCCGCGTTGCCTCGCCTTGATCTGACATCCTTCAACGGGCTGGGCGGATTCACCCCGGATGGGCGCGAGTACATCATTACGACCGCGCACGGGCAGGTGACGCCGGTGCCGTGGGTGAATGTGCTGGCAAACCCGCATTTCGGGACAATTGTTTCGGAAAGTGGAGCTGCTTACACCTGGAGCGAGAATGCCCATGAGTTCCGCCTCACTCCCTGGGGGAACGATCCTGTTTGCGATTCGAGCGGAGAGGCGTTTTACCTCCGTGATGAAGAGCGCGGCCACTTCTGGTCCCCCACGCCGCTGCCCAGCCGCGGGGCGACGCCTTACGTCACCCGCCACGGCTTCGGCTACAGCGTCTTCGAACACACGGAGCGAGGTATCCGCTCCGAGCTGTGGGTTTACGTGGCCATGGATGCACCGATCAAGTTCTCGGTGCTGAAAGTAAGAAACGAGTCGGGCCGATCGCGTCGACTCTCCGCCACCGGATACGCGGAATGGGTTCTTGGAGATCTGCGACCGAAGTCGACAATGCATGTAGTCACCGAAGTTGACCCCAACACCGGCGCGCTCTTTGCGCGGAACTCCTACAACACGGAGTTCGCTGACCGGGTCGCCTTTTTCGATGTGGACGACGCGCCTCGGACCGTGAGCGGCGACAGGACCGAGTTCCTCGGGCGCAACAACACGCTCCGGAATCCCGCGGCGATGGCCCGGTCGCGCCTCTCCGGCAGGGTGGGGACCGCGTTGGACCCCTGCGCCGCTATCCAGGTTCCCTTCGATCTGGCCGACGGGCAAGAGCGCGAGATCATCTTCAGGCTCGGCGCAGGGCGGGATGTTGATGACGCCGGCAAATTAGTGCGTCGCTTCCGGGGACCCGTTGCCGCGCGTGGCACACTCGAAAAGGTGTGGCAGTACTGGAATCACACGATTAGCGCAGTGCAAGTGGAAACACCCGACCCATCCGTCAATATCCTGACCAATGGCTGGCTCTTGTACCAAACTCTGGCGTGCCGCATTTGGGCGCGCAGCGGATACTACCAGTCGGGGGGCGCCTTCGGTTTCCGCGACCAGTTGCAGGACGTGATGGCGCTCATCCACACCGAGCCGCGGCTCGTGCGTGAGCATCTCCTTTTGTGCGCGGCCCATCAGTTCAAGGAGGGTGATGTCCAGCATTGGTGGCATTCTCCGTCGGGCCGGGGCGTACGTACACACTGTTCGGACGATTTCCTCTGGTTGCCGTTGACTGCCTCCCGCTACGTCCTGAACACCGGAGACACCGGTGTATTGGATGAACCCGTCCACTTCATTGAGGGCCGCCCGGTAAACGCCGATGAGGACTCGTATTATGATCTTCCCATCCGGTCTGAACAAAAGGCCAGTTTGTACTATCATTGTGTGCAGGCAATCATGAAGGGTCTTAGTTTTGGAAAGCATGGCCTGCCGCTCATTGGCTCGGGTGATTGGAACGACGGCATGAATATGGTGGGTGAACACGGTAAAGGCGAAAGCGTTTGGCTGGGGTTCTTCCTTTATGACGTGCTCATGCGGTTCACTGAAATTGCACGCCTGCATGGTGACCTGCCCTTTGTCGAACGCTGCCAGAGGGAGGCGGCTCAACTGCGCCGGAATATCGAGCAGAATGGCTGGGATGGTGCGTGGTACCTCCGCGCTTTTTTCGATGATGGCTCGCCACTCGGTTCGGCGGGTAATCCCGAATGCCAGATTGATTCTATTGCGCAAAGCTGGTCTGTTCTCTCCGGCGCCGGGGATGCCAAACGCTTGCGCATGGCAATGGAAGCAGTGGATAAGCGCCTCGTTCGACGGGACCATGCGCTGATCCAACTCCTATCCCCGCCCTTCGATAAGTCGAATTTGAATCCCGGCTATATAAAGGGGTACGTCCCTGGGGTCAGGGAAAATGGCGGGCAGTACACTCATGCTGCGATCTGGGCGGCGATGGCATTTGCAAAGTTAGGCGACAGCCGTCGGGCGTGGGAACTGCTGGCAATAATCAACCCGGTGAGCCATGGGAGATCACCGGAGGAAATTGAAACCTACAAAGTAGAACCATACGTTGTAGCAGCCGACGTATATGCGGTTTCACCACACATAGGCCGCGGTGGATGGACATGGTACACAGGATCGGCAGCATGGATGTACCGGCTAATTCTGGAATCACTCCTTGGGCTGAGGCTTGAAGTAGACAAACTGCGTTTCGAGCCGTGCCTTCCGGCAGATTGGAAGATGTTCAAGGTACATTACCGATACCGGGAAACTATCTATCATATCACTATCCAGCAAATGCCCGTGGGCAGCGGCGAGACGAGTGTGGCCATCGATGGCGCCCTGCAACACGACAAGGCTATTCCCCTTGTTGATGACCATCAGGAGCACACGGTCGAGGTGAGGATACATGTTGAAGAAGGATGAGAAAAAGTACACCTGTACCTTTTTTTGTCCCCTATTGAAATTAAAATGTCAATAAACCAGCCTGACCCTGTCACCCTGTTTGCTCTCTTTCAAATTTGTAGCCAGTGCTTTATTTTCTCACTCACAAGTTTAAAGTACCAATATAATTGCTCTAAGTGCATATATTCTCATCTTCCAGAAAGTCAACGGAATAATTTTCATTAGATACATAGATATGTACTTCATTAGTAACACATTCAAATATTATATCGCCTGCAGAATTCTGTGTAATTGTGTTATATAACCCTTGTCGATATAACCCTTGACATGAAAGATTCTTAAGGCATATATTGAGACACGGATGAGCATCTTAAATACCTGCCACTATTCATATCAAAACATAGATGAGGAGTAAACTACTATGGAAGAAAAGCATATGGAGGTTGTTCCCGGCCTTGCAGGCATCCCCGCCGCAGAATCTGCCATAAGCTATGTGGACGGTGAAAAGGGGATACTGGAATACAGGGGCATACCGGTTGAACTCCTTGCAGAAAAAAGCACATTCCTTGAGGTTGCATATCTCCTTCTTTTCGGCAAACTGCCAAATGCAGCTGAATACAAAAACTTCCAGAACGATATAACCTACCACACACGGCTCAAGGTAAAGATATTAAGGATGATAGAGTTTCTGCCTGAGAACGGTCATCCCATGGAGTATCTTCAGTCTGTGGTGGCTGCCATGGGCATGTATTATCCTGCAAGGGATGTGATGAGCGAGGAGGTGCGCTACAGCTCCATCATAAGGCTTATTGCAAAGATGCCTACAATAGTTGCGGCCTGTGAAAGGCTCAGGCACGGTGATGCGCCAATCCCGCCCAATAACGATTTATCCTTTGCAGCAAATTTCTATTACATGCTTTTTGAAAAGGCCCCTGACCGGTTTACAGAAAAGATAATTGACGCAATGCTCATCCTCCATGCAGACCACACAATGAATGCCTCCACATTCAGCGCCAGGGTTGTGGGTTCAACACTGGCAGACCCCTATACCATTGCGGCTTCTGCCATAGGG
>DATDRD010000379.1:0-8669 GCA_035291925.1 Anaerolineales bacterium | reverse complement strand
TGAGGAGGAACAAAAAATGACTACTGTACGCGCCGATTTTTTCAAACTCGGCGATAAGTTTGCAACCGTATTGGGTGACGACGTGAAGGTTGGAGAGAAGGCGCCCGAGTTCATATCCGCCGCGCTGGACTGGAGCCCTGTGAACCCGGTTGCCGAATCCAAAGGCAAGGTTGCCATTCTGAGCGCCGTGCCTTCGCTGGATACGGATGTGTGCGATCGCGAGACACGCCGCTTCAATGAGGAAGCCGCCCAGCTCAGTGATGACATCATCATCTGGACCATCAGCACCGATTTCCCCTACGCGCAAAAACGATGGTGCGCCGCGGCCGGGATCGATAAAGTGCGCGTCGTT
The DNA here is from genome assembly GCA_035291925.1 of Anaerolineales bacterium. Lineage (GTDB taxonomy): Bacteria > Chloroflexota > Anaerolineae > Anaerolineales > Villigracilaceae > Defluviilinea. The sequence goes on along the minus strand of DATDRD010000379.1, from coordinate 8,317 downwards.
TCAGATGTGCTTGAAACTGAGATGGGACTCAAATACGGCCTGCTGGTCAAAGAGCGTCGCTACCTGCGCCGCGCGGTCTTTATCGTCGATCGCGAGGGCACATTGGTGTATGTGGCCTATATGAAAAGTAACAGTCTTGAGCCGAATTATGAGGAAGTAATCGAAGCGGCAAAGAAAGCGCTGGGATAGTACAAACAGAACAGCCGCCAAATTTTGTAGATGTTTACTTTCCCTCGAGGGGCGAAAAGCCGCGTCCCAACACTTCCTGAGCAGGTGTCACAACCACGAACGCGTTGGGGTCTTCCTTCGCCACAGCAGATTTCAAATTGTGTACTTCAGTCACAGTCAATGCACAGAGCAGGACGGAGTGTTCCTTGCCGGTATACATGCCCCTGCCTGACAAGGCGGTCATTCCACGTTTGAGATCGATCATAATCCGGTTGGAAACAGCTTCCGCCTTATCTGTAATAATGAGTGCCATGAGCTGTCGTCTTCGATGGCGTGGGGCAAGGAAAGCACGCAGCCCTTTGGTTTTGCCCTGTGCTGAGAACATGGCGCTGATTGTTTCCTCCCCAAAGCGTGGAAGTACCTCACCTGTGGCATTCGTCATGCTAAGCGTGGCAACGGCAGTGAGCGTAAGGAAAGAGTAAAACGCGAGGCCGAGCACGATCATAACCTGACCCGACACCGACCCAACAGCACTGCGTTGGATGAATTCATCAAGGGTGATGGCTGGTACGGGGAAAAGCCAGATCTTGGAAACCCACGACGCATACAGGATGAGGAATATCCAAAAGTAATTGCGGCGCAGACGACGACCAAACGCCTCCCACATCGAGATCGGAAAACTCGGCGCCAGCAGATTCTCCGCCAGGCTCTCCGCCCACTCCGGCGAGGGATGGAACGGCGGAACCAGCATCGCCGCAAAGAAGTCTGTCTCCATCAGGCGCACCCGGTAGCTCCACAGTTCATAATAACGATAGCGGCGTGCTTCGATGAACAGAAACCACATCACCAGCAGGGTATTGAGAATGAGGATGCCGTGATGGATGTCCGGCTGGCTGAAGGCAATGGACAGGGTGGCGCCGGTGGAGACGACCGCCCAGTTGGTGGTGGTATCCAGCCGCTGCCTCCAGACATTGGCGCGCTGGATTTCGGCGCGAAAGAAATGCACCATTGCCGTGACGAATTCGCCGCTTTTCAGACGGTATCCACGAAACGTCCAGACCGGCTCGTCGGAGTCTCGCGGCGGAGGAGGAGGAATTTTGTGCTCGTCCATTTTGCTATCATGATAATACAGCTTTTATATCGAAAATGCCATAGTCAATTTTTCAGGCAAATATGTAAACCGTAAAAGTTGTGATAATCCTCAAAGCGAGTAGCGATGACATAACGTCAATTCCTTTCAATTCTAAGGGTAGGGAATCCCCCCATGTGCAATGTGATTGAGTGATACGAAAATGTTTTTGGAGTGTAAAGTATTAATCAGGCGAATATTGATAGACTTGGAGCCCGTATGAACAATCATCTGCTCTCAACCGTCCCTTCAGACAGAAACTCGGGTCCTCTCAAAATTGCCGGGCTATATCTGTTGATTGGGGGATTGTGGATCTTATTCTCCGATCAACTGGCTGCAAAGATCACATCAGATCCGGTGCTGCTTACCAGGATCAGTTTATATAAAGGCTGGGGCTATATCCTTGTTACGGCGTTGTTGCTCCACTTGCTGATCAGGCGTCAGAACATCGCCTTGCGGAGCGGTGAAGAGCAATTACGCCTCATCACCGATGCGCTCCCGGCGCTCATATCGTACGTGGGTGTGGACAGGCACTACCGGTTCAGTAATCAGGCTTATGAGGAATGGTTTGGCCATGAGGCGCAGGGAAAACACATAGAAGAAGTGCTGGGTACGGCGGCTTACAAAACAATTTCCGGTTACGTTGATAGAGTGCTGACGGGGGAAACCGTGACCTATGAAACGGAAATACCGTATAAGGACGGCGGAGCGCGTTTTATAAATGCCACCTACGTTCCCGATGGGGACGCAAACGGGCGTGTCAGAGGCTTCTTTGCACTGGTGCAGGATATTACTGAAAGCAAACAGGCCCAGGAAGAGCTCCGCCTCTGGGCAGACGCATTCGAAGGCTGTGCACATGGCATCGCCATAGGTGACCCGGACACAAACCGTATTGTGGTCTGCAATCCCGCTTTTGCGAGCCTGCACAAATGCAGGGTGGAAGATATCGTTGGCACGGCGATCTTGGGCCTGCACACCTCGGCGGATCATGAGCTCGTGCGGCGTTCCATCGAAAAGGCAGACCAGATCGGGCATTCCCGTTTCGAAGCCAGCATGGTTCGCAGGGACAGATCGATCTTCCCGGTTCAAATGGACGTGGTGAGCGTGCTCGGCGATGATGGGGATTTGCTGCACCGTGTCTTCACTGCGGTGGATATTACCGAGCGCAAACAGGCGGAAGCGGCGCTGATGGAGAGCGAGGCGCGCTGGATCGGCGTGATCCAATCTGCGATGGATGCCATCATTTCGGTGGATGCAGAGCAGCGGATCGTGCTCTTCAACGCTGCCGCTGAGAAGATGTTTGGCTGCCCGGCAGACTCGGCAATAGGCCAGACGCTCGAACACTTCATCCCGGAGCGCTTCCGGGACGCGCACCATGGGCATGTCCAGAGCTACGGCGCGACCGGCGTCACCAATCGCGCCAAGAGAGGGTCTGCTGTCGTCTTCGGGCGGCGAAGCAACGGCGATGAGTTCCCCTGCGAGGCTTCGATTTCACAAATTGAGATTGCCGGGAAACAACTCTACACGGTCATCCTGCGCGATATCACGGACCGTAAGCAGGCCGAGGAAGACTTAAGAAAGAGCGAGGAAAGATACCGCTACCTATTCGAGAACAATCCTTATCCGATGTGGGTGTATGATCTGGAAACATTGGCCTTCCTGGATGTCAATGAAGCGGCTATCGCCAAGTACGGTTTTTCACGCCAGGAATTCCTGAACATGACCATTGCAGATATTCGCCCACCTGAGGATGTAAAACGGCTGATGGATAATCTGGCCCGGCCGCGCCAGCCCTTGGAACATTCCGAGGGCTGGAGACATCGCCTGAAAGACAGAACGATCATCCATGTGGAAATAACCTCACACACAATAAAAACAGACGGACACGAATCTGCACTTGTGATTGCGCAGGATATTACCGAGCGCAAGCGCGCCGAACAGACGCTCCAGCTTAAAGATGAATTGCTTCACATGACCAGTGAGATGGCTAAAGTTGGCGGCTGGGAATTTGATGCGACAACGCTCAAAGGAACATGGACCGACGAGGTTGCCAGGATCCACGATCTTGACCCCGCGCAGGAAACGAATGTGGAGCTGGGACTCAGTTATTATTCAGGCGAGTCACGCCAGAAAATCGAACAGGCAATCAAAGCAGCCATCGAGCTTGCCAAACCTTATGATCTGGAATTGGAGATGGTGACCGCCACAGGCAGTCATAAGTGGGTGAGAACGATGGCCCTGCCGGTCACGGAGGATGGCAGGGTTGTTAAGATACAGGGTATCTTTCAGGATGTCACTGAGCGCAAGCAGGCAGAGCAGGAAATACGCTGGTTGAACGAAAAGCTGGAGGAACGCGTCCTCGAGAGAACTTTACAACTACAGAATGCCAACAAGGAACTGGAGGCTTTCTCTTATTCGGTCTCGCATGACCTGCGTGCGCCGCTTCGGGCAATCGATGGGTTTACGCGCATCCTGTTGGAAGACTACGAGCCGGTGCTGGATGAGGAAGGCAAACGTGTTTGTGCGGTCATCAGCAGGGAGGCACAACACATGGGACAATTGATCGATGATCTGCTTGCCCTCTCCCGGCTGGGCCGCAAGGAATTGCACTTCACAAAAATCGACATGAAAGCCATGGCAAGCTCGGTGTTCGATGAATTGGTGGAGGAAGAAGACCCGGGACGAATTGACTTCCGTGTCCACAGGCTTCCTCTGGCCACCGGAGACGCGGCTTTGATCCGTCAGGCGTGGGTGAACCTTCTTTCCAACGCGATCAAGTTTTCGTCCAGGAAGGAGCGGGCTGTCATCGAAGTGGGAAGCAAACACAGCGAGGATGAATACGTCTATTATGTACGCGATAGCGGCGCGGGCTTCGACATGGAATACGTGGACAAGTTGTTCGGCGTCTTCCAAAGACTGCACAGTGAAAAGGAATTCGAGGGGACCGGTGTAGGCCTGGCAATTGTGCAGCAGGTTATCCGCCGGCATGGTGGACGCGTTTGGGCTGAAGGTGCAGTGGATGGGGGCGCGACCTTCTATTTTTCTGTTCCCCGGAAAAGAGAATGAACATGAACATCGTGGGTGCTGTGGAAATTTTACTCGTGGAAGATGACCCCCGGGATGCAGAGCTGACGATCCGGGCCTTGAAAAAACATAATCTTGCCAACCAGCTTTTTCATGTGGCTGATGGCAGATGATCCAATGAAATGAAAACATGGAAAAGCCTTTCTCCACTTTATTGACACGAAACTTCGGCATGCAATGCCCAAGAGGAAAAAGATGATGAGCGAGCCTATTCGTATTCTGATCGTTGAAGACCTGGCAGCAGACGCCGATCTGGCGAAGCGTGAAATCCGCAAGGTGGTAAAAGATTGCGAGTTTCAATGTGTGGAGACTCGTAAGGATTATTTGGAGGCGCTCGAAACATTTCAACCGGATCTCATCCTGTCAGATTATCACCTGCCCCACCTGGATGGCATGAGAGCCTTGAGGCTGGCTTTGGAACATTCTCCGCGCACACCGCTGATCATTTGGACCGGTTCGCTGAACGAAGATATCGCCGTGGATTGCATGAAAGCGGGAGCGAGCAATTACATCATCAAAGAGAATATGAAGCGGCTTGGACCCGCGGTGATCCACGCGCTGGAGGAAAGGCGATTGTTGCTGGAGCATAAACAGGCGGAGGAGAAATATCAGGCTATCTTTGAAAATTCGCCGGCAGGCATCTTCCAATCCACGCCGGAAGGACGATTTATCAGCGTCAACCCGGCTATGGCGCGTATATATGGATATGACTCGCCGCAGGAGATGATCGAATCCGTTACAGACATTGGCCGCCAGCTATATCTCGATCCTGCCGAGCGAGAGTTATTCACCGGGCCTTTGCAAACGCGCGGTGCGATAGAAGACTTTGAACGGAAAAATTATCGCAAGGATGGGAGTATCCTATGGACTTCCACATCTGCGCGGGTCGTTCGCGATGCTGAAGGAAATGTTCTTTATTATGAGGGTTTTTTGCAGGATATCACCGAGCGCAAACAGGCAGAAGGGGCCCTGGAAAATAATGAGAAGCGTTTTCGCGCCCTGATCGAGAATGGACTGGACAGCATCTCGCTTCTGGCTGTCGATGGTACGCTGCTATGGGAAAGCCCAGCCGTCTTCCGCATCCTGGACTATGCGCCGGACACGTTTCTGGGACAGAACATCTTCAAACTAATGCACCCGGATGACCTGGATTGGACCCGTGCCCTCTTTGCCAAGATCATTCAAGAGCCGGGGAATCGCCAGCGCGGTTCGTTCCGCCTGCGGCAACCCAACGGCACATGGCGCTGGGTAGAAGCCATAGTTACCAATATGCTGGATGAGCCAAGCGTAAATGCAATTGTTGTTAATTATCGGGATATTAGCGAGCGCAAACGGGCCGAGATGGAACGCCAGGCGCTTTTGGAGATCATGCAGGGTCTGGCCAACACGAATGACCTGCAGGAATTCCTGGAACTTATTCATCATTCGATTGCCAGCGTGATCTACGCTGAGAATTTCTTCGCGACCCTTTATAATGAAAACAGCGGCTTGTTCGAAGAGGTCTATTCCGTGGATCAGTACGATCCGCCTCAGCCGCCATCCAAGCTTGAAAAAAGCATCACTTCCCATGTCTTCCGCAACGGTGAGCCGCTCTTGTTAACACAAGCACGGTTCGACGAACTCGTCACACAGGCTGAAGTCGAACTCGTCGGAACCAATTCAGCATCCTGGCTTGGAGTGCCGCTCAAAATACCTGATGGAACGATTGGCGTGATCGCAGTCCAGGACTATGAGAATCCAAACCGCTACACCGAGCATGATAAAGATTTCCTCTCATCCATTGCCGCGCAAGTTGCGCTGGCCATTGAGCGCAAACGAGCTGAAGAATTGTTGCGGGAAAGCGAGGAACGATTCAGCAGTGCATTTGACCATGCGTCCATTGGTATTGCGTTGGTAGCACCTGATGGTCGCTGGCTTAGAGTCAATCAAGCCTTATGTGAGCTGGTAGGATATTCAGAAGGAGAATTATTAGAAAAAACCTTTCAGGATATTACGCACCCCGAGGATCTGGAAACCGATCTCGATTATGTCCGCCAAGTGCTGGCAGGAGAGATCAATTCCTATCAGATGGAGAAACGGTATGTTCACAAATTGGGGTATGTGGTCTGGATTCTATTAAGTGTTTCCCTGGTCAGAGATGATCAAGGCAAGCCACAACATTTCATTTCTCAAATTCAAGACATCACCGCGCGCAAGAAGGCAGATACGGCGCTCCGAGAGGCGGAAATCAAATACCGTCTGCTGGTCGAACGCCTGCCAGTGGTGATTTACACATCGGAATTGGGTGCAGAAGGCACCTGGTCCTACGTCAGCCCGGAGATTGAACACCTGCTCGGCTTCACACCAGAGGAATGGATGGCGGATCCCGGACTCTGGTATCGTCAGCTTCATCCTGATGACCGAGATCGGCAGGAAGTGCTGGAAGAGCAGGCCTATCAGCGAGGCGAGCCGTTTGTAGGTGAATATCGGATATGCGCTCGCGATGGCCGTCAGCTCTGGATTCGCGACTCGGCCCAAATTCTGCCGCCTCAGAACAACGACGCGCCCATCGTTCAGGGTGTATTGATGGACATCACCGAGCGCAAGCAGTCCGAAGAAAAACTGCGTGAGAGTGAAGATCGTTATCACGGCCTGTTTCAAAACCTGCTTGATGGTTTTGCCTTGCATGAGATTATCACGAACGATCAAGGCCGGCCAGTGGATTATGTCTTCCTTGAAATCAACCCGGCGTTCGAAAAATTGACCGGTATCAATGCCCGGGAGGCGGTGGGCCGGCGAGTCACAGAAGTTTTACCAGGTACTGAAAATGACCCCTTTATTCAAATTTATGGGCAAGTCGCATTGACTGGAGAGCCAGTCCATATCGAAGAGTTTTCCACACCCCTTGGCAAATATTACGAAATCAGTGCCTATTCACCGAAGCACGGCCAATTCGCTGTTACCTTTGTCGATATTAACGACCGCAAACAGGCCGAAGTGGAAACCCGCCGCCACCTGGCTGAGCTGGAAGCCCTGTACGAAAACGGTCTGGCAGTCGGTCGTCTGCTGAAGCCGGGCGAAATCGGCGACCGGATCATAGAAACGTTTGCGCGCTACCTCTCCTGGCACCACGTGGCAATCCGTTTGAAGCGTCCTGAAAGTGATGAATTGGAATTGATAGCCCTGAACCAGCCGGGGCTGAATGAGCAGGAAAGAGCTGAGATGGAACGCCATTTCAGTTCCATGATCAGCAAAGTGGATCAGGGATTAAGTGGCCGGGTTATTCAAACCGGGCAGGCGATCCGCACCGGCAATGTGCACACCCATCCGCAATACGTGGGTACCCAGGCAGGCATCCAATCAGGGCTGTATATGCCGCTCAAAATTGGCGGGCGCATTATCGGTTCCATCAGTGTGGAGAGTGAAATAGCTGATGCTTTTACTGCACAGGATGAGCGCCTGCTGGCGACACTATCGAACCAGGCCGCGATCGCGTTCGAGAACGCACGTCTGTATCAATCCGCTCAACAGGAGCTGGCCGAACGCAAACGCCTGCAGGAGCAGTTGGATCGCGAGCATGCTCAACTGAAAGCGCTCTTCGAAACCATTCCAGATCCCATCTGGTTGAAGGATCCTCAAGGCAAGTACCTCGCCTGCAACCCGGTCCTGGAGGAATTGCTGGGTACTCCAGAAGAGCGGATTCTTGGCAAAACCGATTATGACCTTTTCGATGAAGAACTAGCAGAGGATTTCGAGGGAAAGGATCGGGAAGCGATTAATAGAAATGTTCCAATGACCTATCAGGAATGGGTAACCTATCCCAATAAACAACCTCGACTGATGGAAACAGTTAAGACACCCATGCATGATGACAAAGGCAATTTGATCGGCGTACTCGGCATTTCCCATGATATTACCGCCATGCACAACGCCCAGCAGGAACTGCGTGAGAGTCAG
>DATDRD010000378.1:0-1878 GCA_035291925.1 Anaerolineales bacterium | reverse complement strand
GATTAAACCTGTGCTAACGGCTTCCTGCCCGATATACAGGTGCATGAACCCGCCGATCTTGCCAGCCTGGTACAGTTCCGCGCCGCGTTCTTCCACGCGCCGAATGAGCACCATTTGATAATATAGATCAAGCTGTTGTTCCTTCTTCATTAATCTGCTCCAAATAAAATAGTTGCGGGGTACAGGCAAAATAACATGGCGCTACAAGCGCCACGTTGTGCTCTCCTCTTTCCAACCGGGAAATTATATCAGAGATTTTTCGTCTAATTTTCGATCCAGCCTGCGTAGTAAAATATACTGCATGAACTGGCTCTCAGGTTCCAAACATGGCGAAGCAAAGAAACTTATCGGTCAACTTGCGGATGCGACCAAGCGGGAACGCGCCGCGCAGGACTTGATCCGCATGGGCGCAGACGCGGTTCCCGCTCTGATCGACGCGCTTCAAACCAGAGACGAGAACCTGCTTCAGCTATATCAGCAAATCCTCGCCCGCATCCCCTCCGCCACCCCCGCACTGACAAAGCTCCTACGTGAGGCGCATCCGATCATCCGCGGGCGCGTTGCGGAAGTTTTCGGCATCAGCAAAGATCACGCCGTCATCCCCACCTTATTGGACGCGTTGCAGAGTGAATACTATACGGTCCGTTCACGTGCGGCACTGGCGCTTGGGAAGATCGGTGATGCGAAAGCCAAACAGCCTTTGCTCAATGCCTTGAAAGACCGCGAAGATGAGGTCCGCAGCGGGGCTTGTCTGGGACTCGGCCTGTTCCGCGATCCATCGATGTTCGATGACATCACAAATGTTCTGCTTGATGATCCGAAGATAGGGGTTCGCCAGGCCGCAGCGAGAGCACTGGGGGACACGCAACACCCCGCCGCGCTGCCCTATCTGATGGAAGCCCTGCACGATTCATTCTGGTGGTACGAACGCGAATACGCCGCAGGAGACTTGTTGTCAGCCATTGAGAAGATGGGCACTGCGGCAGTTGATCCGCTCATCGAAGCGCTCGGCGATAAGGAAGGAACGGTCCGCAAGTTTGCAGCAATACTGCTCGGAAAATTGGGCGACCCGCGCGCCATCGAACCTTTGGGGATGACCCTGTACGATATGCATCATGAAGTGGGCAAGGTCTCAGCGGAGTCATTGGCCAAATTTGGCACTCCAGCCGTCGATGTATTGATCGAGGCGTTGAGTCATCCAGAGATGTGGATCCGAATCCATGCCGTCCTTGCGTTATCCAAAATCAAAGATGGGCGCATTGCTCCCGTCTTATTGCAGATGCTCAACGACCCGGAGCGCGAGGTGAAAAAGCAGGTCATCCAATCGCTGGGGGAATTGAAGGATCCACGCACATTCCCTGCCCTTCAGGAAATCGCCTCCAACCGTGCGGACAGGGAACTGCATACGCTGGCAAAGGAAGTAATCAGCAAAATGAATTGAGCGTAACACACGCCGCACCCGTGTGTTTCTATAACAGACTGTGCTACTGAGGAGAAGTTATGCAACGCATTCACTCTTTATTGGCTGTCCAATCAATTGTTGCGATATTAGTTTCCATAAACCGTTTAGGGACATGGACACTTGGCTACGTTTTGCCAAATGAATTTCTCCGCTGGGTGGACTTCAACAACATGCTGGTCCTGCCGCTCGTCAGTTTAGTGGCCTTCTATCTCCTCAAGAAGACGATCGAATATGACTCGCCTGCACGTGAAGGTCGTGCACACATAGCCTGGAACTTGGTCTTCATCATTGGGCTTTATCTGCTCGGCGCGAGTTACGGCGACCATGAAGTGACCAATTACTTGCATCATCGCTTTTGCCTGGACGATACGACCAGCGATTTGTGCCGCATCATCATCTTCAACGACGATGAGTTC
>DATDRD010000377.1:0-3787 GCA_035291925.1 Anaerolineales bacterium | reverse complement strand
ATCTGCAATGAATTCATCCAGCCAGCGACTGCCGATCGGTTTCACGTGCTGGTGGCACACAATGACCGATGGCAGATCAGACTGCAACGCCTCAGTGAGAAACTCGCGCGTCTCCGGGAAAAAGAATGCCTTTGATTCCGGTCCCCAATCCATGAAAATGAACTGGATACCTTTATGCACGAATGTGAAATTGTATAGATTCAGCGGCTTTGTATTCGAAAAAAGATGGCGCGTGAGTAACTCACGGTCGTCATGATTGCCGGGAAGGAAATACAGGGGACACCCATTTAGACCTTCGATATTGACCTTTTGAGGCCCGGGGAAAGAGGCTGAGGTCTGCAAACCGAGTAATTTGACGGTGCACTGATAGGCTTTCTCCGTGGGCGGCTCGACCAGATCGCCTGTCGAGATGATGAAATCCGCTTTCTCTGCAACATGTTCCGCGATGTGTTTCATCACCATGCGCAAGGCGTGCCCGGGCGAAAATCCGTCCCGCAGTTCTTCTTCAGACTCCAGTAAATGATGATCGGTGATTTGAATAAACGAGAAATCTGCCATGTTCACTTACCCAACGAAAGCTAAACGACGATTCGCTTTATCCCGTCTTTTAGATAAGGCACGTTGAAGTTGATCAGAAAGCCGAGACGCATTCGGCTCAGGCGCAGGTAGGTTAGCACTTGTTTCTCATAAAGCAGGTTCATTCTTTCAACGGACTTAAGCTCCACGATTACACATTTTTCGACCAGCATATCGAGCTGCAGGCCAGATTCAAGCTTCACGCCTTCAAATAGAATGGGAAGTTTGACATCTGTTCTGACAGAAACACCATTTTTTTCAATTACATGCTTCATTGAAGCCTGATAAACAGATTCAAGCAGACCGGGACCCAAAGTCGTATGGACCTTGTATGCCGCATTAAGCACAACCTTTCCAATGCGCTCAACATCAGCTGGTATTGGCTGGAAAACCCTCTGTGTTGATGTGTACATAAAACGTCTTGCCCTCCGCCGTAAAGAACCATTACCGTTAAACGCTCACATCGCTTAACGCACCAAGAACTGCCATCAATGTTGAATAATCATCTCTCAGCAATGTGATCAGCTCATGCGTCGCCTTATCTTTCCACTGGTCGCCGCTCTTTCCATGCGCACGAGCGGCCTGCCCCAGGTGCGCCGCCAGCACTTCGCCAATCGGCAGATCTTTTGCACCCAGGATATGCCTGAAATACCCGAACCGTCCCGCGGACGTAAAGCGTGCCACATCCCTGTCATCACACAGATAGATAACGTCCAGACTGAGTGGCGGACGCGGCGGGAGCAGATGATAGATCTTCCCATCCTGCTCATATCCAATCGCCAGCACGGACATCTCCACCGGCACAATCCGCCGTTCACGGTTATCCTTCAATACCTCATCGCTTATATTCTCTGAAGTCACAAGTTGACGCACCAGCCCATCATCGTCAATGTGGATATCATGGATCAGTCCGTAGACCTGATAAGAATCGCCGAGGGGCGCACGCACGAGCTCCCCGAAGGCGGGCACCGTAAATTGCGAGACGCGGCATCCCGCGATAAAACCCGTTGTTCCTGCACGCAGTAAACGCCCGATTTCGATTTGAGTCATAAGTTCTCCTTACCCCCTCCCGGCCTCCCCCAAATCCGCAGCAATAGTTTGGATGATCATTCCAGGTATCCGTGTATATTTGGGGGAGGTGCCCCGCTGAAGGCAGGGGCGGAGGGGATCATTGAGTTATCTATGTATTCTTACCTTCAGACCTTTCGCCGAACTCTTGTGCGAGCCATCGCCGACCTCTGCATGAATCCGGCGTAACTCCAGCACCAGCAATTGCTCGATCTGATCTTTCTCTTCATGCCTCACAAGCGCGGTCTCGTGGGCACGGTGCAGGAGATAAGGATACGGTCTGCTTCCCATCATTTTGCACTGCTCAACAAGGACGCCATGTAATAAATCCAGTTTCTTTTGATCATCTGCCACCCACCTGGGGATTTCGACGCGCACAGGCCAGGGATGTCTATCTGTGCCAACATTCAAATAGAAGAAGTGCAGGGAGAGAGCGCCCTTATATTTCTTTTCTGAACCCGATTGAAGCCCAAATACCGCCGAACGATGACCAGGCGGCAATAGCGGATTCTCACGTTCACCATAAAGCCACCTGTCGCTGACACCGTGCAGAGGATGATAATCACGCAATTTCTGGATTTCTTCATCACTGGCGGTCGCAATTTCGAGCAAACGGACAACCAAATCGGCGCTGGGTTTTTCAACATAACCTGCTGTGACCACACCGCGCGAGTGCAGGCGAGAGAGTACTCCCAGATATTTTTCTACAAAGTTTGCATAGGCTTGTGGGTCATCCCCTTTGGCTCCCCACAACTCGATTGGGCCATCAGTGAACGTGACAACCTGTCCGTTTATATCTTTAGATAATTCATCGAGTGTCATACGTTCGCTCAGATCGCGTTTCAAGGCAACCATGCCGTCAGACATCGGGCTCCCGTTTGGCAGAAGATCGTCCCCATAAAGCAATTCGGTTTCGGTGGAAATTGTTGGGGCCTCACCGGAATTGAGCTTCATAATGATCCCACCGACATTGATAATGCAAAATTGGATGGCCGCATGGCGATCAGGGTTGACCTGGGAACCATCCGCGGCGATGACGGCCGCATCTGTAACGGAAACAGGCGGCGGGCGGAAGGAGGCGAGTGACTCTTTGAGCGGCGTCGCGCAGCGAAGGTTCGCATCCACCGCTTTGGCGGCCTCTACTTTCTGACGCAGGAGGTCCAGCTCGGACGCGAATTTACTAAGCAGTTCACGGGCTTCAATGCGCCGTTCTTCGAGAGTCCTTTTGCTTTCATCGGCTCCTTCGGCAATTTCCTTGATACGGGCATAGATTTGCTGGAAGTCTACTGGCATAATTCCTTGTTTTCGTAGAACAAATGTACCAAGATTGTACAGGCAAATGGGCTAAAATACAAGTGCCATATCCCCTACATCTGGGCATTCTTGAGAGGATGGCTGCCCTATTTAGGCATACACATTAGCGGGAACTTTTTCCTGCGGCTGGCGTCTATTTGAGCGAGGAGAAAATTTCAAAAAGGAGTAATTGCTATGAGAACAAAATCCCTTATCGTGATAGCGGTGCTGGTGCTCGCCCTGCTGGTGAGCGCATGCACACCGACTACCATCAATCAGGCGGCTCCACCGCCCCTGCGTACCTTGAGCGTTGCCGGCAGCGGGCAGGCTTACCTGGCTCCTGATATTGCCTATATCTACATCGGTGTGCATACCGAAAAGCTGACCGCGGCCGAGGCTGTCGCCGAGAATACCGCTCAGACCCAGACGGTCATCGAGGCAATCAAGGATTTCGGCATCGATGAGAAGGATGTCCGCACGACGAACTTCAGCATCTGGCCGATGGACAAGTACGATCCGCTGAGCGGCACACCTACTGGCGAAAAGACCTATGCCGTGGATAACACCGTCTATGTTACAGTGCGCAAACTCGATAAGCTTGGTGACCTGCTCGATACCGTTGTACAGGCCGGCGCCAACACGGTCAACAGCGTCCAGTTCGATGTGGCTGACAAGGACGAGGCTCTCAAGACCGCCCGGGCCGAGGCCGTGAAGGATGCGCAGGCGAAGGCGCAGGAACTTGCGGATGCGTCCGGCGTGTCACTCGGTGAACTCCAATCCATTAGTTTTTCTGACAGCATGCCTTATCCTGTGTTCGATGGCAAGGGTGGCGGCGGGGCTGCGGTGGAAG
>DATDRD010000376.1:0-1555 GCA_035291925.1 Anaerolineales bacterium | reverse complement strand
CCGTTCTGCATCACCTTGGACATGAGCGCGGAATACTCGGTGGAAATATCCTTATCGTCGAAGTGCAGCAACTGTCGGAAGCCCAATACCTGATGATAAAAATTGACCCAGTGATCCATCTTGCCAAGTTGCACGTTACCCACCACATGATCAATCGCTGCCAGCCCGGTTGATTCCGCTTCGTATTGAATGGGTTTGTATGTGGGAGCAAAAACGCCCTTGTAATCATCGCGGTCAACAAAGACGTGTAATGTTTCGCCGTATGTGTAAATCGCCGATGTGCGATAGATGCCGTGATCGTCTTTTTCCTCGCGCGGAGCCCACGCGGATTTGCCGCCGCGTTCTGTGGTTGCTTGCCATGCTTTTTGGACATCGTCCACTTCCAGGGCAATGACCTTTACACCATCACCGTGCACCATATGATGCGCGGCGATTTCACTGGACGGTGAATAGGCGGCAGAAATAACAAACCGCGCCTGCCCGGATTGGAGAACGTACGAAGCAAATGCGCGGTTTCCAGTTTCAAGCCCGGAATAAGCCACTGGTTTGAAGCCGAAAGCTTTCCACCAGTAGTACATGGCGTGTTTGGCGTTGCCGACATAGAAGTGGACGTGGTCAATGGATTTAATTTGCAGGAAATCCGCTTCCTCGGTCATGGGGCGGGACGGGGACTCGGGTTTAGATACTGTTGTAGCCATTCAGCCTCCTTTGGTCTTGCCCTGAGCGCCGCCATCCTGAGCGAAGCCCCCGCAGGGGCGCAGTCGAAGGATGTTAGCGGCAGTCGAAGGGTTGGTCTGTTAAGATTTTACGACAAAGGATGTCTGATTGCAAATGAATAATGGACAAACTCATCCCAAACTTAATTTGCAGGATATGTTGGTCCAATTGAGATTTTATGATCTGACCTCTTGAAGCTTCCTTTGTGTTCCTGCGTACCCTTTGTGGTGCTAAATCTGCGGATTAGTCCGAACAAAGACTAATGAAGGTGCTTCACGAGCCCTCCCGACTTCTCTTCAACATATCTTCAATGAATATTTTCCAGACAGGATACGCATCTTCGTCCCATATCTTGTGCATTACTTCCAACGCCTCATCAGGTTTCCAGTCTTCCCGCAAGATCCTGTACATCGATACGAACGCGCTGGCTCGGAAATTGGCTTCACAATGCACAAGGATTTTCCGGTCTTTATGCTCGTCCATCGCATCCATGAATTTATCCAGTCCTTCTTTGGTGGGCGTGTTCCAATTGACCGGAATGTTGATGTATTGCATTCCCAGTGAATTGACAAGCTCTGCTTCGTCTGGCAGGGCGTGTGAAACATCGTGCGGAGCCAGGTTGATCACAACCTTAACACCCTGTTTGGCAGCGTCTGTGAGCTGATCGGCTTTTGGCATTCCGCCCGTAAATAAACTATCAGAAAGTTGGAGAAAATTATACATGCCGTTGAACATTATTTGATCCTTATCACCTTTGCATCTGTCATATCGTGCAAAGCTTGAGTGGGCAATTCAAAAATGGCATTGGGATTCCCCGCTGCCGCCCAGATGGTTTCAT